>JAUWWP010000005.1 GCA_030616835.1 Deltaproteobacteria bacterium
GTTGACCAGATTCCCATTGGTTATTCGTTATTCGGTTGAGCTGCTCGTTTCGTCTCTCGTCACCAGGTTGCGTTTTCCCTTAACCGCTTTACGAATCCCGACCTGTCCTGAGCCTGTCGAAGGATACCAGCTGCGCAACCACAACCGATTATCCTCCCAACCTATCCCTCGACAGGGCAAGTAATTTGGATGTTCCCGCATAATCTGGGTTTATTCCCTGGTCTCCTGAGCCTGATTTTCTCAGTTCATTTTGCCTCCGGGATTCTGCTTCGATCTTCTTCTACCGGGGCAGTTTCCTCGCCGGCGGGAGTAGTCTCGGGAGCACCCGGCTCTTCTTCAGGATAAGGAGCGCTCTCCCCGGGGGGCAAAGATGCTCCCGGGATTGGCCTGGTTGCGGGAGCAGGTGTCTTGTCGAAGATGGTTTTGCCGGGACGATGGCTGGAGAGATAGGCGAGGCTCAGTGAAGTCAGCATGAAGATGACGGCAGCACCGGCAGTAAGTTTCCCTAAGAAACCGGCAGGTCCAGAGCTGCCAAAGATAGTTTGGCTGGCCCCGCCGAAGGCAGCTCCCATCGCGGCCCCCTTCCCGGTCTGGAGAAGAACGATGAGAATCAGGGCAAAGCAGACGATAATGTGAATAATAGTAATTACTGGAGTCATAATTAGTCTCCTGATTTAAACCTTATGATCTCGGCAAAGGAACGGGCCTCAAGGCTGGCCCCTCCTACCAGGGCGCCATCGATATCCTCCTGGGCCATAAGCTCGGCAACGTTGTCCGCCTTTACGCTTCCTCCGTATTGAATGCGAATCTCCGCCGCGTTCCTTCCTCCGAAAAGTTCACCCAGAACCTTTCTAATCAACTGGTGGACCTCCTGAGCCTGAGCCGGGGTGGCAGTCTCTCCAGTTCCAATGGCCCAGATGGGTTCATAGGCGATTATTATTTCATTAAATTCCGTGGAAGTCAAGCTGGCCAACCCCCTCTTGATCTGACCTTCAACAATACTAAAGGTTTCCCTTTTCTTCCGTTCTTCCAGGGATTCCCCCACACAGATGATCGGGATCAACTCACTGCGGAGAACAGCCTTGAGCTTTTTATTAACTGAACTATCGGTTTCCCCAAAGTACTGCCGGCGCTCCGAATGGCCCAGGATCACATAGCGGCATCCCAGATCCTTCAGCATTGGCGGGGAAACCTCCCCGGTATAGGCACCACTATCCTCCCAATGGCAATTCTGGGCTGCCAGAGCAATACTGCTTCCACTAATGGCCTCAAAAACATAGGTTAGGGCAGTGAAGGGTGGGGCAACGATGATGTCCGCCGCTACTGTCCTCGGAAGCAAATTCTTAAGTTCAGTTACCAACTTGATAGATTCAAGTTTGGTTTTATTCATCTTCCAGTTGCCAGCAATCACTGGTTTACGCATCAGAAAGACTCCCCCTTAGTTTTTTCCTTCAGGGCCTTAATCCCGGGTAGTTCCTTGCCCTCCAGAAGTTCCAGAAATGCTCCTCCCCCGGTAGAGATGTAAGAGATTTGGGCCGATTTTCCCTCCTGCCGGACCGCGGCGATCGTATCTCCGCCACCAACAACGGTGAAAGCCGGGGAATCAGCCAAACAGGAAGCCATTGACCGGGTGCCCTTGCTGAATGCTTCCATCTCGAAGACCCCCATCGGGCCGTTCCAAATGATCGTCCGGGCATCCGCCATCACCTCGGAGAAAAGAAGGTTAGTGGCGGGCCCGGTATCCATACCCATCCATTCTTCCGGGATTTCCTGAGCAGGAACCACCTTGCTCTCAGCATCGGGTGAGAATCTATCGGCAATAACGCAGTCTACCGGAAGATAAAGCCTTATCTGCTTCTCCCGGGACAGCCCGATAATCTCGGAAGCCCTCTTAAGTAAATCTTCCTCGACCAAGGATTTCCCCACCTGATAGTCTTGGGCCTTAAGAAAGGTGAAGGCCATGCCTCCGCCAATAATGAGCTTGTCAACCTTCTTGAGTATATTCTTCAGGGTCTCCAGCTTGCCGGATATCTTTGCCCCCCCAATAACCGTAACCATTGGTCGTTGGGGATTCTCCATTGCCTGATCAAAGCAGTCGAGTTCCTCCTTCATCAAGAGCCCGGCCGCGCATTCATCAATAAAGCGGATGATCGCCGCTACCGAGGCATGGGCCCGGTGGGATACGGCAAAGGCATCGTTGACATAAAGCTCGGCGACCTTTGCCAGGCTCCGGGCAAAATCCGGATCGTTTTTTTCCTCCCCGGGATGAAAGCGTAGGTTCTCTAAGAGAGCTACTTCTCCCGGTTTTAGCCCGCTCACCGTCCTTTCCACCTCCGGGCCAAGGCAATCATTGAGAAAGCCTACCTCCTTTTCTAAGAGCTCTCCCAGCCTCCTGGCCACCGGGGCCAGGCTCAGCTTCTTATCTACCTTACCCTTAGGCCTTCCCAGATGGGAGGCAATGGTGAGCACTGCTCCCTGATCCAGGCAGTACTTAATGGTAGGAAGCACGCTCTCTATTCGGGTATCGTCGGTAATATTTCCCTCTGGGTCGAGGGGGACATTGAAATCTACCCGCAGGAAAACCCGCTTCCCCTTAAGCTCCACCGTATCAATATACTTTATACTCAAGCCTTACTTTCCTGAAATATATGTTGCCAGCTCCTTCATCCTTTCGGAGAATCCCATTTCGTTATCGTACCAGGATAGAACCTTGACCATCCTTTTGTTCAGCACACTGGTGTAGGCAGCATCGAGGATGGAAGAATGGCGGTTTCCATTGAAGTCGATAGAGACCAAATCTTCTTCGCAGTACTGGAGGATACCTTTCAGGGGACCCTCGGCAGCCTTCTTGAAGGAAGAGTTAACATCCTCTTTGGTAGCATCTTTTATAAGTTCGGCGACGAGGTCCACCAGAGATACATTAGGGGTAGGAACCCGAATGGCAATCCCATCCATCTTTCCGGCCATCTCCGGGATCACCAGGGAGATGGCCTTGGCGGCCCCGGTGGTAGTGGGGATCATTGAGAGAGCTGCGGCCCGGGCCCGCCGGAGATCCTTATGGGGCAGATCCAGGATCTTCTGGTCATTGGTATAGGAATGGATGGTAGTCATAAATCCCCTTTCCACTCCAAAGCTATCGTGCAAGACTTTAACCAGAGGAGCCAGGCAGTTAGTGGTACAGGAGGCATTGGAGATAAGATGATGCTTAGCTGACTCATAGCTGGATTCATTAATGCCCATCACCATGGTAATATCCACATCAGCAGGAGCTTTGGCCGGGGCGGACAGAATTACCTTCTTAGCTCCGCTTTCTTTACTGATATGCTTCTCTAAGCCTTTACGATCCCGAAAAAGCCCGGTGCACTCCAGCACCAGCTCTGCCCCTGCCTCCTTCCAGGGAATCTCAGCCGGATCCTTGATGGCAGTAATGGGAATCTCTTTCCCGTTAACGACGATACCATCTTCCTTGGCCACAACCTCGGCATCCAGGATCCCGTGAACCGAATCATATTTGAGAAGATGGGCTAAGACCTTGGCCTCGGTAATATCATTAATGGTGACCACATTAATTCTTTCGTCCTTCAGTGCGCAGCGCAGGAAGCAGCGCCCTATTCTGCCAAAGCCATTGATCCCTATCTTTACTGCCATTTTATCCTCCTTATGAAAAATGGAATTTTATTATTTTTAATAATACTTTTTGTCCAGTAAGAAGTCAATATTTTTTTGGTATTTAGAACGGTAGCTTACCCGGCCAAAAAATTTGGGGGATACTCCAGGGTATTTCTCTTGCTGAATCCTTATCTTTTGATTATAATAAAATTAAGGTTAAAGAATTGGTTCAGGCCCTTCGAGTTCTCCTTCGACTTCGCTTCCTTCGACAGAGTTTATCCCGAGCGAGGCCGAGGGACTCCCTTCGGCTTCGCTCAGGGCAGGCAGGACAGGCAGGACATGGCTCAGGACAAGAAATTGATGAAAAGCAAGCCTCGAAAGCATAGGGGCAAGAATACTCAGGGCAGGCGCTTATTTATTACCTTCGAGGGGATTGAGGGGTGCGGAAAGACCACGCAGATCAATCTCTTGAAGAGATATCTCACCCTCCAGGGATACGATATTGTTTTAACCAGGGAGCCGGGAGGCACCGCTATTGGCCGTAAGCTCAAGGGCATACTGCTGAGCCCCGAAAATCACCAGATTACCCCGGGAGCTGAGCTGCTGCTCTATGCTGCTGATCGCTCCCAGCACATGGAGGAGATCATAAGACCAGCCTTAGAAGAAGGCAAGATTATTCTCTGTGACCGCTTCACTGATGCCACCATTGCCTATCAAGGCTATGCCCGGGGAATAGAGCTTAAGCTGATTGAGAGGCTCAACCGTTTAGCTACCGGAGGGCTGAAGCCAAACTTAACCATTCTCCTTGACTGCCCGGTTGAGGTAGGTTTAGGCAGACTCTCCCAGAGAGAGAGCTCCCGCTGGCGAGGTACATCATTTAAAGATCGGCTGGAAAGGGAAGGCATTGATTTTCACCAGCGGGTGAGGAAGGGCTACCTTAAGATCGCTGAGAGGGAGCCCCGGAGGCTTAAGGTGGTTGATGCGGGAAGGGAGATTGAGATTGTGCAGGCTGAGATTAAGGGGCTGGTATCCAGATCCTTGGAGAAGAATTGAATCCGCCTAAGGCGAATTGCAAAATGTAAAATGAAAAATGCTTGATGAAAGATAGGTTGGGAGGATAATCGGTTGCGGTTGCGCAGCTGGTATCCTTCGACAGGCTCAGGACAGGTCGGGATTCGTAAAGCGGTTAAGGGAAAACGCAACCTGGTGACGAGAGACGAAACGAGCAGCTCAACCGAATAACGAATAACCAATTTTTCTTTTGGGATTTGAACCACGAATTTCACGAATCTCACGAAACAAGCCGAGGTCCTGAGGAGCCCCGATGGGTGGCGGGGTCGAAGGGATTGTTTTGAATTTGGCTAATTTGAATTTTGAATTTGTTTAGGGTTTAGGATTTGGGATTTTAGGATTTTCTTAAAGTATGTCTTTCAATGATATAGTTGGTCAGGAGAGGCCGATTGGGATTTTAAGCAGAGCGGTGGAGCGAGATCGGACTGCCCAGGCCTATCTGTTCCTGGGAATGGAGGGGATTGGTAAGAGGCTCACCGCTTACAACCTGGCCAAGGCCCTTAATTGCCAGGGAGAGAGGTCTGAGCCTTACCTTTCCTGTGATTGCTGCCCCTCCTGCCTAAAGATTGACCACGGAAATCATCCGGATGTGCAGGTAGTGGGTGGCACCCAGGAGCTGATCAAGATCGGCGAGATTCGGCAGTTGCAAAGAAGACTACATTACAAGCCCTTCGAGGGCAGGAAGAAAGTGGTGGTTATCGATGGGGCAGAGAAGTTAGGACTGGCAGCGGCCAATGCCCTGTTGAAGACTTTGGAAGAGCCTCCTCCCGAGACGGTGATTATCCTGCTCTCTACCAGTCTCTCTCAGCTTCTGCCCACGATAATCTCTCGCTGTCAGAAGATCAGGTTTCAACCCCTGAGTATTGAGTCATTAAGAAAAGTAGTGAGCAAGACCTTACCCCGACAAGAGGAAGCAGTGCAGAGCTTGGCCTTCCTCTCCGGGGGAAGTCCGGGAAGGGCTTTACAACTGGCAACGGACTCAATCTGGGAGACTCGGAGGGAGCTTCTCCCGAGGATAGGACAGTTAAGTAGTGATAATATCGAGGAGCTCTTCCAGCTCTCCGAGAAGCTGGCCAATGATAAAGAGGGTCTGGAAGGGATCCTTGAGCTTTTAAAGACCTTTTTCCGGGATGCCCTGACCTTTAGGGAGAATGGAACGGATAAGGTGGTCAATCTTGATCTTTTGCCCTCGATAGAAAGGCTATCTAATGAGCTTTCTTCCGCAGAGCTCATTGGTAAGATCGAGGCGATCAATGAAGCCCAGTCAGCCCTCAGGCAAAATGCCAACCGGCAATTAGCAGTGGAGAGGATGCTGCTAAGAATATGTAAGTAGCTGCGCGGCCAAGAGAGGAGAGGTAGCCAATGAAGAGGATTGTGAAAGTAAAGTTCAGAGATATTGGCAAATTCTGGGATTTTGACGCCAGTAACATCGAATTGAAATGGAGGGATCGGGTTCTGCTGGAGACAGATAGGGGCTTAGGAATGGGTACGGTTGTGGTTGAACCCAGGGAAGTAGAGGAGAGTCAAGCTCCCCAGAATATTAGAAAGATAATTCGTAAGGCCAATAAGGACGATCTGGAAAAGGAGAGGAAGAACCTGCTCAAAGAAGAAGAAGTTTATAAGTTTTGCCTCCAGAGGATAAAGGAATGGGGGCTGAAGATGAAGTTGGTGCGAGTAGAGTATTATTATGACGGGAGCAAAGCCGTCTTTTACTTTACCGCCGAGAAGAGGGTAGATTTTCGCGAACTGGTAAAGGATCTGGCAAACAGGTTTCATACCCGGATTGAGCTGCGCCAGATTGGAGTCCGGGATGAGGCAAGGATGATAGGAGGGGTAGGAAGCTGTGGAAGAGAGCTCTGCTGCTGCTCCTTCTTATCTGCTTTTGAGCCGGTTTCGGTACGGATGGCAAAGGAACAGAGCCTGAGCTTGAATCCTTCCAAGGTTTCCGGAGTCTGTGGACGCCTGATGTGCTGCCTTTCCTTCGAGCATTCGGTTTATCTGGAGCTTCAGAAGGAACTGCCACCCTGTGGGGTAAGGGTAGTGACCCCCTCCGGGGAAGGTGAAATAATCGAACAGGACATCATTGCCCAAAAGGTCCGGGTAAGGCTTAAGGATGGTCAGGAGCTTAGTTTTAGCCCGGCGGAAATAAAACCAGTGGACTTTTTTGCCAAACCAACAGATAAAGGGGAGGAATGAAAAAGAAATTCTTTATTACCACTGCCATTGATTATGTTAATAACTTACCCCATATCGGGACTGCTTACGAGAAGATCGGGGCCGATGTAGTGGCTCGGTTCAAGCGCCTTGATGGATTTCAAGTCCACTTTCTTATGGGCAATGATGAGCACAGTGCCAATGTTAAAAAAGAGGCCGAGGCCCAGAAGATGGATCCCGGCAGGTACTGCGATCAGATGGCCAAAGAATTCCAGGCAATCTGGAAGAAGCTAAATATCTCCTATGATGATTTCATTCGGACCAGTGAGCCGAGACACTTCCAGGCGGTGCGGGAGCTGTTTCAGAAGATCTATGACCGGGGAGATATCTATCAGGACTGTTACCGGGGATGGTACTGCGAGTCCTGTGAGGCATTTTATAAGGACAAGGACCTGGCGGAAGGCCAGTGCCCGGTTCATCACCAGGAACCTAAGTGGATCGAGGAGGAGAATTATTTCTTTGCCCTTTCCCGCTACCAGGAGCGGCTGCTCGGGCTAATCGAAGATAATCCCCGCTTTATTAGCCCGGAGATCCGGCGAAACGAGATCCTGAACCTGATCAAAGGAGGTCTGGAAGATGTCAGCATCTCGCGCTCCTCCTTCGACTGGGGTATCCCGCTGCCGGTGAAGGATGGGCAGGTTGCCTATGTCTGGTTCGATGCCCTGATTAACTATATCTCGGCGGTAGGTTACGGGCAGGATGAGGAGATTTTCCGCCAGCACTGGCCGGCTGACCTCCATGTCATTGGAAAGGACATAACCCGGTTTCACTGCGTGATCTGGCCGGCAATGCTAATGGCCGCCGGGCTGGAGGTTCCCCGGATGGTCTTCGGGCACGGCTTCGTTTACCTGAAAGGCGAGAAGATGAGTAAAACCCTGGGCAATGTGGTTGAGCCCCTGCAGGTAGTTGACCGCTTTGGTGCCGACCCTCTTCGCTACTACCTTCTGCGCGAGGGGAGTTTCGGCCGGGATGGGAAGTTCGTCTGGGAAAACTTTATCGATCGCTATAATAACGACCTGGCCAATGACCTGGGGAACCTGCTCAACCGAACATTGAATATGATCAGGAGCTATCAGGCAGGGACATTTTTAGCTCCGGGTAAGGAGGGAGAGCCCGAGGGGAAGCTACGGAGCACTGCCCTCTCTGCTCGGGAAGAGATCCGTAAGTGCCTGGATGAAAGTGAGGGGGATATCAATTTTCATGAGGCTCTGGTCCGGATCTGGGAGGTCATCCGGGAGGCGAACCGCTATCTGGACCGAAGGGCTCCCTGGAAGCTAAAGAAGGAAGGGAAAGAAAAAGAGGTATCTACGGTTTTATATTTTACTGCTGAATTGCTCCGAATCGTCTCCTTACTCCTTTCTCCCTTTATGCCCGGGACCGGGAGGGAGATCTGGAGGCAATTGGGGCTTGAAGAGGCGATGCCCTTTACGGGACAGGACTTTACGTCAGTAAAGGATTGGGGAGGGCTGCCAGTAGGAACTAAGATCTGTCCGGGGAGTCCCCTGTTTCCCCGGATCAAACAGGAGGAAGAAGTGAGTTCATTAGAGGATTCTAAAACCGAAAAGAAATCGGAGCAGCTCATCGGCTTCGAGGAATTTCAGAGATTAGACCTTATGGTAGGGGAGGTTATCGAGGCCGAGAGGGTAAAGGGTTCAAATAAACTGATTAAGCTTAAGATTAATATCGGGGAGGAAAGAACGGTGGTGGCCGGGATCGGGAAGGTTTATCGACCTGAGGATCTGGTCGGTAAAAAGGTTGTTTTTGTTGCGAACCTTGAGCCAGCGAAGTTGATGGGAATCGAATCGCAGGGGATGATCCTGGCGGCCGGAGAGGAGTCTAACCTGGTCCTCATCTGTCCGGAAGGCGAAGTTGCAGTGGGAGCAAAGGTAAGTTAAGAGCTGGCCTGAGCCTATCCTGAGCCCAGCCGAAGGAAGCGAGGTCGAAGGAGATTTACAATTATTCCCCTCCCCTGGTGGGAGGGGAAAAAAAGGGGAGGGGGATTTTGTTATCTTGTCCCGAGGCTATTGAAGAATCTGTCCTGAGCCCCGATGGGCATCGGGGTCGAAGGAATGGACGACAAATTTAGCGAGGAAATCAGTACGGCGGCAAGGCTGATCCTGTCGGCCCGATATGTGATGGCATTAAGTGGGGCCGGGATCTCAGTGGATAGCGGCATCCCCCCTTTTCGAGGGCCCGGAGGGCTGTGGACCAAGCACGGTGAGCCCCCGATGGATGGTTACCAGCGATTCCTTGCTGATCCGAAGGACCACTGGGAGGAGCGCTTAAAAAGGAAAGGTTACGCCCAGGAGCTCTATGCCACTCTGGGATCCGCCGAGCCGAATCCAGGTCACTATGCCCTGGCCGAGCTGGAGGAGCTAAAGATCTTACAATGTTTGATAACCCAGAACATTGACGACCTGCATCGTCGGGCCGGTAGCCAAAAGCTGACGGAGATCCATGGAAATTTTACCTTACTCCGATGTATTGGTTGCGGGACCAGGTTTCTCCCGGAGGAGATCCCGCTTGATGTTCTTCCCCCGTCCTGCCCGAATTGTGGAGGGATAATAAAGACCGATGTAGTAATTTTTGGTGAGCCCATTCCTTCCGATGTCCTGGCGGTATGCCAGGAAGAAACTGAGAAATGCGATTGCATGATACTTGCCGGAACCTCCGCCACGGTGTATCCGGCGGCGGCATTTCCCCAGATCGTAAGGCAAAGAGGGGGCACTCTGATTGAGACAAATCTTTATGAGAGTGAACGGACTCCGTTCTGCAATGTGAGCCTTCGGGGCTCCACCGCGGAAACTTTGCCGAAATTAGTTGATTGTATTAAAGAAGAGATTAAGAAGAGGTAGGATTACCCGGGGAAATATAGGGGAAATATGTGAATATTCTCTATTTCTCTAATTTTGCCAAAGTGCATTGAGATTCAAAGATTATATCCCTCTCTTTTAAGATAGTCCTCAATAGTCTCGATAAATTCCTTTGTTTCTTCTATCAGGGTTTGTGCTTTCTCTTTATTTACAGAGCCAGGGGCACCGTAATCACCCAATTGTCTCATGTCAAAAGCAGAGACCATGCAGTCCCGCAATTTTTGAGGGAAAATTTTTGTTTTAACGAATTCTTTACCAAAAGCGCCGATGACTGCTGAATGTCTTGAGAAGGATAGATTTTTAGTCAATAGTACAGCTTCGGCTGTGTAAAACATAGCATAATATGACCTGCTTGCAGAGAAGTCATAAAAGCCATCCTTAAATAAATTACTTGCTGCCTTAAGACTATCTTTCGCCTTCATCACAAGTTCCAAGATGTCCTTATCTTCCTTCATATTGGAATACCTTCTTTCTTAGCGTTAAGGATAATCGGCAGCCTCCTTGTCCTATATTGATTCACCTCCATTGGAATTATTGAAATCACTGTGTCATATAAAAAGTCTAGTTGATGAACTTCCCTAGAGCACTTTTCTATTTCAGAAATAGGATCACTCATATCTTTCAAAAGTATAATGAGATCAATATCAGAACCGTCATCGCCCTCCCCACGAGCATAGGAGCCGTATAAAATTATCTCCCTTAATCTTTCTCCATAGATTTTCTGAAGCTTCTCTTTTACTTCCTCAAGAATTGGTTTAATATCTTTGAAATTTTTCTTCATATTACCTCTCTCCTACTTCCTGTATTCTGCTTTTTTATATAGCCAAGAAGTTTCGTGACGGTTTTTTTATCCTGAGCCTGTCGAAGGATTTGAAAATGCAGGGGAATAGAACCTTCCCAATTTTTCTTACTTGAATTCTACCAGAAAATCTGCGTTTTTTCAATCTTTAAGTTCTAAATCAACCTCCGCCACGGTGTATCCGGCGACGGCATTTCCCCAGATCGTAAGGCAAAGAGGGGGCACTCTGATTGAGACAAATCTTTAGAGAAGGCTAGGGGTCAGGTCTTGCATTCATACATTTTGCCTCTTCCCTTCCTTCTCCTGCCCTCTCTCCCACATTCGTAACCGCCGGCTCACCGTCGCATAATGTACCCCCAAATACTCCGCGGAAAATAGGGACAGCGACTGATTTACTAAAATTCAAGCTGCGGCATCATTTGCTCATTTGTCAAGATCAAAGATTTGACCCCCACCCCCTCTGCAAATATTTTACCCCCTATCCCTTGACCCCCTTTCTGTTTTCACGCCTCGCTTTAGGCTTCAAAATTTTGTCTTTTATTACCTTGACAAGCTTACTGTAGACAGGCTGGCTTTCGGCAATGAATTTTTTTATAGCATCCCATCGAATGTCCAGATATTGATGGGCAACAATGTTTCTGAGGTATGACCATCGTGAAATATCTCCTCCAAATCTTTCGTTGAAATATCTGGTTCCGCCAAGCCCAAAAAGAGTTTCCCTGTATGTTTCGGGGATAGAAATTCCTTCGGATGATAGAATGATCTTTGCAAGGTCTATGGATGAGTTGACAATGTTTTCAATCCATCTTTCCACATTTCTTCGCTTCTCCTTTATATCTTTATATTCCTTCCAGGTCATCTTGGCAAACAGGGGGTAATCCTCCAGCTCAGATTCAAGGAAATCAATGTGCTTTATAAGCCTTTCTCTACTTTCCTTGCTTATTGAAATCATTTATTTTGCTTCTTGTTTAAGTCTCCAATAGTCTTCGATAAAATCTCTGAAGTCTTCAGCGTCACGTGTGACCCTGAGCAAAAAATCAAGGTATAACCCTTTGTCCTTGATCACTATTGGCACTCCCCTCAATGCGCTGTCCGCTATCGTTGCTGGCGCTCTATTGAGAACCACAAAATCAATCTCTCGGTGTAGAATCCTTTCGATATCCAGCCAGAGGCCATGTTCCTCCAGGTAACGAGCAGAAGGATTTTCGCAGTCAAGGCTCCTGCCTTTTGGTATGAAATATACACCAATGTCGATGTCTGACTCCGCGGTCAATGAACCTTTTACCACTGATCCAAAAAGGAATGCCATAGAGATATCTTCCCTTTTTCTAAAATATCTTCTGAGCGTGTTCATCGTGTTGCTAAGAAGTGTATTCTTCATTGTATTTCACACAAAACAATAATAAATTTCCTCTGTCGGTTAAACTTATCATATACTCATTCACAATTAAACTCAATGTTCAAGGGGTCTGTTCTTGATCTTTGGCGATTCTTGATAGAACAACTTGAACTCGTTTTCTCAGTCATTTGTCTTCAACCTCTTTTCCCAGCTTGCTTTATCTTATGATATTCTGTCGGGTTTTACAACATCTAATTGCCAGGCAATTAATACAAGGAATAGCCCTTCGACTTAACTCAGGGCAGGTAAAGCCCTTTTTCTATTTTAATATGCCTGCTTTCTCGAGGGCCTTAACTGCGGCATTATAGGCGGGACAGGGAGGCAGGTTAAAGAAGGAAAGTTCCCGGGCATCAAATCGCCGGATGGTCTCGTCCTCGGGAAGCCAGCCGATAATATCGAGTTCGGTCCGCGCGGAAATCTCACCCACCTCGTCTTCCGAACGAACCCGGTTCAACAAAAGACCCGTTTTGTCCTGACCGGATATCTCTCCGGCGACCTTCTTTATTGTTTCCGCAACCCTGATTCCCTTGACGGAGGTATCGGAAACCAGGACAAGGAAGTCCACCGCACTCATTACGTTCCGGTTCACCTGCTCGATTCCGGCCTCCGCGTCAATCACGGTAATGTCGAAGTTGCCGGCCAGGAGTTCAATCGCATTTTTCAGCAAGGTATTGACCGAGCAGTAACATCCGATTTGTTCGGGCCTCCCGATGGAGAGAAAGGCAAGGTTGCCCCTTTCGGTCACGGCTTCCATCAACAGGTAGTCCACCGATACCGCCAGGTCCCTTTTGTCGCTTTCTCCTTTTTTTATTGTCCGGATAATATCCGTTCGCACTTCATCAACCGAGCGCTTGACCGGAACGGAAAGGGCCATTCCCAGGCCGCCGGCAGGGTCCGCGTCCACAATAAGAGCCCGCAAGTCCTTCCTCAGGGAAAGCGCCCGGGCAATCACCGCGGAGACAGTGGTCTTTCCCACCCCGCCCTTTCCGCAAAGCGCGACGACCTTATGCCTCACCGGACTTTCTCCTCCTGAAGCTTACTCCTGATCTTCTTCAACTCAGCCACATCCTCGCAGACATCCCAGTACTCGCAGCTTTCGCAGTCGTAAGTCTTCTCCTCCACCATCTTCATCAAGGCTCCCACAATCCTCCCGGTTTCATGCCCCGGCCGTTTCAGCCTTTCCACATCCCCTTTGCCGGAGGTGATGAAAAGTACCTCCGCCCCAGAAACAAAGTCCACATCTTTCAGGCTCCGGATTAAGGCCGCACCCAGGTAGGCCAGCATAAAGCCTTTTTCCCGCGCCTCCCGATTAACCCGGCACCAGATGGTCCCGCGGCCGGGAAGCGCCCTGACCATGAACCCCTCGAGCCTCGTATCGTAAACGGCCTCCGTTAATTCCCGGTAGCATTCATACTCATCAGAGAAAGTGCCTTTGACCAGGACTATCTGACCGAACGGAACGCTTTTGTCCTGGATCTCATGCAAGTCCGGACCGATAAGAAAGATGCGGTCATCATCGGCCGCGGGTACTTCGGAATACAGGAGGAAAGAAAGAGAACCCATCCTCGGGTTTCCGAGTTCCAACCCGGTGTCTTCTTCCAGGATCAGGGTGGATTCCAAAGGCCACCTGGAATAGGGAGTGACCGGGAGCTCCCGGAGCTGGCCCAGGCTTTTCTTTTCGGAAAGAAAGGCCTCAACCTGTTTTATCTGTTCGTCGAATAGCCCCATATTATTCCGAATCGCCCAGCAAAGCCGCGCCGATGGCCGCGGCGAGTCCGGGGTCGTGAGGAAACCGGTGGAATGTGCCCCCCAATTTTTCCCTGATTATCCTGCCCACGAAATCAATCCGGGCAACGCCGCCGGTGAGGGTGTAGTGATCCGCCATGCCGAACCTTCGGGCCTGCGACACCACGATGTTCGCAACCGAGATACAGACGCCGGCAATGATATCAGAGGTTTCCTCGCCGGAATTGAGATGGGTTATCACCTCGCTTTCCGCGAAAACCCCGCACTGGGCGCTGATCATAACCGGCTTGGTCGAGCGGGCCACGCTCTCGTCGATACCCGCGAGCTCGACATCCAGCTTTTCACTCATGACTTCCAAAAAGCGGCCGGATCCCGCAGCGCACTTGTCGTTCCTCATGAAGTTCGTTACTTCCCCGTCTTCATTCAAAAGCATGGAGGTAATGCTCTGCCCGCCAATGTCGATGGACAATTGAACCTCCGGGAGATAAAAGCTTGACGCCGCGGCCACGCAGGTTATTATATCCTCCACGAATTCAGCGCCTTTGATAAGATCGGCCCCGCTGCCGGTCCCCACAAGACAATCCACCTTGCCGGACTCAATCCCGGCTTCCTCGGTCACGGCCGCCAACAGTTCAGGAATCTCCTCCGCGATGTTGCCGGTAGTCCTTATGATTTTAGCGGCGATCAAGTCATCGCCGTCCAGGATCACCGCCTTGGACAAGAGACTCCCTAGGTCACAGCCCATAGTTATCATTTCCGGCTGCCTTCCCTCTGGGCAAATAGCGCGGCCCCGTATGCGCCGATGATCTGGGGGTCAATCCTCGGGTTGAGTATCCTGACCTTCAAGATCTTCTCCAGCTCACCCTTGACCGCAACGTTCTTGGCCACGCCCCCGGTTATCATTACTTCCTTCTCCGGCTTTACCCGCCTGACCAGCGCCACCACCCGTTCCGCCATGGCTCGGTTGATCCCGGCCGCGACATCCACCTTGGCCACGCCCCGTTGAAGGAAGTGGATAACCTCGGTCTCCATGTAGATAGTGCAGCGGTTGCTCATCTCCACCGGTTTCCTCGAGCCCCGGGACATGGGCCCCAACTCCTCGAGGCGGACTCCCAGGGTTCTGCTCATCACCTCCAGGAAGTGGCCGGTCCCGGCCGCGCACTTATCGTTCATCACAAAATTGGCCAGCTCCCCCGAGCCGCTGAGCTTAATCACCTTGGCGTCCTGCCCCCCGATGTCAATAACCGTGCGAACCTTCGGCGCAAGCGTGTATGCCCCGAAGCCATGGCAGGATATCTCACTTATGTTTTCCTGCGCCAGCCTTTCGCTTTGGATCTTCTCCCGGCCGTAGCCGGTGCTGATAATATATTTCAGGTCTTCCCGCTTAAGCCCGCTCTTTTCAAGAAGCCTTCCCATAACCTCCTTTGCGGAGTCCACCGGGTTGGGCAGTACGGACATACTCTCAGACGCTACTACCTTCCCGTCCTCGACAACAACCGCCTCGGCCGTAAGGGAACCGATGTCAATTCCCGCGAATAACATTATAAACACCTATCAAAGCTTAGATCGGACAATCAAACCACCGCTTTTGTGCTCTCCTTAGTAACTATCTGATATAATCCGTAGAAGTGAAAAGGCGTTCTTTTCTGCGATAGTGAAAGACTCCTGAGTTTTTAGCCTAACAGAATAGCGAAGGCCACTAAAATAGTGGAGAGGCGGTGCTTACCAGAGTGGATATAGGGGCAATTCATGAATTGCCTCTATATGAAGGATTTTTGCGGATACCCCAGGTTCCTCATCCTTGACTGCAGACTCCTGGAGGCGAAAATGGATTGATTGGCCGGTTGAATCGGCAGGCCAATCCCTCGGACCCGGTATTAATCCGCCTTCACGGGCTCGCTCCTTATCGGCCTGCGTTTTCGGGGTTTCCTTCTTCCCCTGCTTTTTCTGGCGACCACATTTTTTATGAACTCATCAATTTCCTGCTGGATGACACTCATCGGCGTCATCCTCTTCATCCAGGAGTCGCCCTGCAGGATCAGGAGCGGCAGTCCCTCCCGCTCCATGAGCTCATTTCTTAGAATGGAAACCACGCTCCAGGTCTGTTTGCAGGAATGATGGCCGCAGTAGATGACACAGTCAGCGCCCAGATCCTTGGCCGCGTAGATAACAAACTCCGTCCAGGAGCGGGACATGGACTCCGCGCCCATCGGTCTTGTCATGGGCATGTTCCAGGCCGACAGCGCCAAACCCTCGATCATGGACTCCATACTGGAGGTATCTATCGTCTGGGGGAAGAAAAAGTCGAGTCCGTCTGCCAGGTGAGAGTATCCCCGCTCCTCCATCCAGTTGAAGAAGTTTAAAAAATCAAAGTAATAGCTGGTATAGCACCAGATACAGCGGGCCACTTCTTTTTCAGCAGGGTAAGCCTTTTCGGCAAGCCTCTTCTTGGACAGGGCAACCATGGTCTCCAGGCACTTTATGCCCTCGTCCGTTCCCCACATGGCAAATCTCGTCGCATATAAAAGAAGCGAGAAGATGTTGGGAACCGGACACGGCACCGCCTTGTGAAGGTCCCACAGCTCAAGGGAGAGCTCGACACAGCGGTTGGCCTTCTCGATCACCCTCCGAAGCTTTTCTTCCGTCAACTCCTCCCCGATGAACTTTTCCAGCTGTGAAATCAGGGTTCGCATGTATATGTTATACTGCTGGAGGCCCCGTTCGGAATCATCCGGGGGCTTTTGCAGGAAGAACTGGGGGATCTCGAGATAGTTGGACACGAACTCGTGAATCTTGGAGTTCACATCGCACCCACCGGGAGCAGAGGAGATCAGGGCCTGGGGACGGAAATCATCGCTCCCGAGCATTGAACCGAGCTCAATGGCGTTTGCGGAGCACAAGTGGTCGGGGAAACCCAGTCCCATGACCATATCCCAGTACCGCTCTCCCTGCCCTCGAAGGGCGGCCACTCCCAGGGTGGACAGAATCTCGCTGGTAATAGGCACGGCGTTGTCAAAGGCGTGAATAAGCTCGGGAGGAAAATTGAACGGCATCAGGATGACCTTTTTGCCCTCCCGGGGCGCATTGCGGGCCGCAATTAGCCACTTCGCTAACATTTTCACAAAAACTATGCTCGCTTCTCTCACCCGCGGGGCCCAGAGGGCCTTTATGGCTGAAGCTTGATCCCGGGGAAGAATGTTGAGCGTCGCCAAAACTGACCCTCCCCACCTGAGCACCGGATCTGGCAGGTGATCCACGAGAGAAAGCTGATTTACCACGCGGTCAAAAAGTCCAACTGGCAGGCCTATCTTCATCAGCGTTTACCTATCCTTTCCAGGAAAGCCTGAATTCTTGTCTTCATCCTTCCAAGGTCAGCCTTGGCCCCGTATTCCTTCTCAAGCTGAAGAACCGGAATCCCCTTTTTCTCGAGGGCAATCCGTAACTGGACATTATCAACGCCATGTATGTCGCAAAACTTGTTATGGACGAGCACGACCCCGTCAACTTTTGCCCTGTCCACCGCGGTGAAGACAAAGTCCCTTCTGCTGGCGAAATCGTTGAACATCCTGGGACAAATCAAGTTTTCCAGATACATCTTTGCCAGAACATTGAAGGGGTCGCCTTGCTGGCCGCGCTGGCGGGGCCAGAAGGCGCGGGAACCATAGCACAGGGCATCGCTTACCACAAGGCCTCCGATGCTCTCGATCGCTTTCACGAAATCTACTTCATCCGTGGCACTACCGCCCAGCAGAAGCCGCGCCCGGTAATCGGAAATCGCCTTGTCTTTCCTCTCCTCGATTACCCGATCCAGCAATCCTTCGAAGACCTCCGAAGGAACAGCAGTAGCCAGGAGAAAGATGGAAAGAACCTCGGTCCCGGTAAAAGCGGGCTCGTTCCGCTCACGCATCGCATAGAGGGTCCTGAGCTTCTCCCTTATCCGATCGTGCCTCTCCATCTGACGCACGAGCTCTTCATCGGTTATCACCAGGTCAAAATGGTTCTCGATGGCCTTTTTATATAACCTCAATTCCTCCTCGTAGTAATTCAAGGAATCCTGGTCAACTATATGGGGCACCTTGAGGTAGTGGAAGAAATCGAAATTCTTAACATAATTCCAGTTCTCGATCATGCCCCTCAACTGATCGCAGCCATTGGTTTCAATAATACCGTCCAGAAAATCATAGGTGCCGTCCAGCCCGAGTTGGAGGCAGGATCGGCAGAAGCTGCAGTTGAACCGGGAAAGGTGAGCATCGGCGATCTCGGTCTGGCTGTTGCCCAACGCCCTTATCCGGTAGGGAAGCAGGCCCCCAGCCTCTATCACCTCGGTGGGGGTGGCTATGCAGATATACCCCAGCACCCGGCCCCCTTCCCCCTTCCATTTCTTTAGGTAGTCGTTCTCGATTATTTCGGATTGCTTGATTATCTCATCCATCAATAACCCCCCGGTGTTAAATAAGGGACAGCCATCCATTTCCCCTTATTTCCTTTAAAGCAAACATAATACTTAATAAAAAGCTTAATATAAAGATGTTTTTCAATTAATTTTTAATTTTTTATAAGGGGACAGTCACCTATTTCAACTTATTCAAGTTATTTTCAAGTATTTTTCAGAGCTTTTATTCCCAGATCAAAGGCCTTTTTGTTGAGCCTTAATTTGTCTTCGGAGAAGATCGCTTTTAGCACTTTCTCGAAGCTTTTTAGCTTAAAAGGAAGCAGGCTGGAGCCGGCCAGGCAGCCTACCATCACCATATTCTGAACCAGAGAGCTCCCAACCTTACTGGCCAGCTCAGTGGCCTCTACCACCCTGACCGAGCTTACCATCTTCCGTAAATTATCGAGGATCTCGTCAAGGGCAGGATATTGAAGATCTCCGGCCAGCACCCCAATAGGGTAGTTAGGCCGGGGATTTAGGATAACGCTGGTGTCCTTATTACTGTACTGGACCGCAACCCGGAGGGTTTCCAGGGGCTCAAAACCTATTATTATATCTGCCATTCCTGAAGGGATAAGCGGGCCGCACTCAATGCCCCGGGACAGCCGGACATGGCTCATTACCGACCCGCCCCGCTGGGAAAGCCCGTAGGTCTCCCCGACGATAACATAGTAGCCCTCGTCCGAGGCAACATTGGCGATTACCTGGGAGGCCAGGATATTCCCCTGTCCCCCCACGCCGGTAATGATCAGATTAATAGTTTTATTTCTTCTCAACTCTTATTGCTCCCTTAGGACAGATCTGGAGGCAGGCCTGGCATTTAGTGCAGACTACCTCATCGATTGCGGCTGCCTCGGCCCCTTCGTCCCAGATCAGCGCCGGGCAGCCAAACTTCTGGCAGTGCCGGGCGCACCCGCAGGCATCACCGATGCATTTTCGGGGATCGATATAAACCCTCTCCTCCTTGCCCTCTCCCCGACGGATCTCCAGGAGGGCACAGGTGCGCTTAAAAATAAGAACATTCAGACCGCCTTCTTCCATCAGCTCCCGCAGGGTATCCAGAGACTGTTCGATCTCAAAGGGATCGCAGGTCCGGGGCTCTATCCCTAAGGCTCGGCAGATTGCCTCGACACTGACCACCGGGGCCGGGCTGCCCCGGGCATCCTGGCCGGTTCCGGGATGGGGCTGAAAACCGGTCATGGCAGTGGCGCTATTGTCCAGGACAATGCAGGTAAAGCGGGAGCGGTTGTAAACCGCATTAAAGAGACCGGCTGCACAGGCATGGTAAAAGGTAGAATCCCCGACCACGACGACAACCGGCTGCTCAAAATCAAAGCGATCAAGCTTACCAAAGCCCGAGGCAATACCCAGGGAGGAGCCCATACAGTGCAGGGTCCGGGAAAGATAATACCCGGTCCGACCGGTCCCCAGGGAGTAGCAGCCGATATCTCCCACCAGGAATCCTCCCCGGTCATCGAGGGGCAGGGCGTTCTTGACGACCCAGAAGGAGGCCCGGTGAGGGCAGCCCGGGCAGAAGGCTACCTCCCTCCGGGGGATCTCAATGTCCGGCAAGCTCCGGAGACGTTTAGGGGGCCGGGGATATTTTATTTTGGTGATCTTCGAGAGCGCCCGGATAACTATATCAGGGTTATTCTCGCCGACCCCGGGCCGGAACTCACCCCGGATATGCCCTGAGCGCTTCCCATAAAATTTCTTTATCCTAACCCCGCTACCTGCCTGCTCGGCGGCAATTGTCTTAACATTCATCTCCAGGAAGGGATCGACTTCCTCAACGATGAGAACCTCTTTCGCATGCCTTAAGTGCCTGGTGACGAGCCTTTCGGGAAGGGGCCAGGTAGTTCCCAGCTTGAGAATTCCTACCTTTTTCTCCAGATTCAGTATCTTAAGGGCCTCCCGGGAGTAATGCCAGCCGGTCCCGCAGGTGATAATAAGCAGCCGGGCCTCCCGGGGGCCGAGATACCAGTTGAAAGGGGAGCCCTCAAAGATCTTCTGGGCCCGCTCCATCTTCCCGTGCAGCTTATCGTGCTCCGGGGTAGGAGGGAGGGAGATGTATCTATCCCCTGGCCTCACCATAGCCTTTGGCCTTCTTCTGGATATTTTCCCCAGGGTGACGGTGCCCCGGGCATGGGAGATCCTGGTTACACTTCTTAGGATTACCATTAGCGCCAGCTCCTCGGAGAGCTCAAATGCCCATCGGCTCATATCCTTAGCCTCCTGGGCATTAGCCGGCTCCAGCAGAGGTAGGTCGGCAAAACGGGCATAGTTTCGAGAATCTATCTCGTTGGTGCTGGAGAGCCCCGCCGGATCATCGCAAACAAGCAGGACCAATCCCCCCGGTGAGCCAACCAGATTATGAGTAAGGATGAAATCAGAGGCAACATTGACCCCGTTTTGCTTCATTATGGCTACTGCCCGAAGCCCGGCCATGGAGGCAGCGGCACAGGACTCCAGGGCTACGATTTCATTGGCCGACCACTCCACATAAATGCCAAGATCATCGGCAACCCGGCAGAGGGACTCCTGGATCTCCGAGGCGGGGGAGCCGGGATAGGCGGCACTGAAGGCTACCCCGGCCTCAATTGCTCCCCGGGCAATGGCCTCGTTTCCGATCATAACCACCCTTTTACCCGGAGTATTTGCTTTAAGATAATCCATTCACTTACCTTTTTTAGAGATTGCCTCCCGCACCCGCTTTTTCTTATCGGCTGCTGCCCGGCGCAGTATCTCGACCCTTTCGGGAGGCAGCTCTTTAATCTCTATCACCCCATTATCCACGGCTTCATCCACTATCTCCTGCCCCCTCTTTGATCGGATAATAAGGGTATTCCATTCGGGATCAAACTCGGTGGCTCCCACCGAGAGATCGGCCAGCTCCGAGGTAAAGTCAGAGCAGAGCTCGCAGGAGGGCCGAATTAGTTCCTTGATCTGCTCGAAAGGGATCCGGATAGGCTGACCCCGGGTGAAGATCACGAACTGTTCCTGGGGAACATCGATTTTCCTTATTGAGGGTATCCTGCCTCTGGCGGCTAAGAATTTATTAAACTCTCGATAGGAAAGAGCCCACATGCAGAAGAGGCCGATAACCAAAGGGACCCGGGAGCAGAAGACCTCCGGTTCAATATCCTGGAGCTTGCGGAGCGCAGCAACCTGGCAGGGGCGCCCTACCACCCCGATAATATTTTTATCATTATTCACCGCCTCCCCCAGGATGGAGAGGGTGGGGCAGGCGGTGTATTTAGAGCCGGAGCATTCAATTACTCCCTTACTATTTTTAACCAGGCGGGCAGCCGGGAGCAGGGGATCTTTATCAGCCTTTCTTCGATTAAATCCCTGGGTGAGTAAAGCGCGGTTTATCTCTCCCCTTTCCAGGGCAGAGCAAATCAGGGCGGTTACTGTGCCCCCATATTGCCCGGGGCCTTGAACTGCGGGGTTGGTGGCCCTTGACTGTTTGATCGAGACATATCGGCCCAGAATAGGATCCTTATTTATGGCTCCAAATATATTTCTCTCCAGGCGGGAGGTATCCGTAGGAGTATGGGGGCAGAGGTTATAGCACTTACCTTCCTTGAGCCCGCAGTTCTCAACGATAATCACCTTTTCCCGGACTATCTTGATATAGGGGCAGATCCCGATACATCCCCCGCAGCAGGAGCAAAAGTCTTGCCCTAAGACCTCCTTCCTTAAATCTTCAGGTCCTTTGCTGATAGGTAGTTTCAAGGTTTTTTTAAACAACCAATGTAATAAATCGGTTAATCGGCGGCGGAGAGAAATAATTAAACCTAATTCTATCAGAAAGGTCATTACCATTCAAGAATTCCAGGGGCTTGCCTTGACAGGCTTGCCTTGACAGGCTTACCTTGACAGGCTTGCCTTGACAGGCTTGCCTTGACAGGCTTGCCTTTTTTCTTGACTTCCACTAAAAAAGGAAATATAAATAATAATTAGCTCAAGTCCCTGATTTTAGTAGATTATGCCGAAGTGGCGGAATTGGGAGACGCGCTAGGTTCAGGGTCTAGTGGGTGTAAGCCCGTAGGGGTTCGATCCCCCTCTTCGGCACCAGGAATAAGGAAAACAGGTATTTATGTCCCCTCGGAGGAAAAGAGAGGTAAGAAAAGAAGTAAAAAAAGAGGTAAGAAGGGAGCCTCGGGTAAGCATCTTTGTCCGGGTTGATTTTAAGGATAAGGAAGATTTTATCTACTATTATTCGAGGAACTTAAGCAAGGGAGGGATTTTTATTCAAACCGTAGCTCCCCTGCCTCCGGAGACCCCGGTAATCTTACAGTTAACCCTTCCTGGTAATCCTCAGACTCTGGAGATTGAAAGTAGGGTTATCTGGAGCAGAAAGGATGAGGAGGTGGAGGGAAATAAGGTTATTCCCGGGATGGGAGTCCAGTTCCTCAGGCTTGATGAGCAGAGTAAAAAATTATTGGAAAATTTCTTAAAAGGAAAGAGTTAAAAATCCCCTAATTTTTTGACTACTTCTCCAGATTTCCCTAAATTCAGCCCTTCTTACCCCCTCGCCTATAGTTTCATATTAAATTAACTCAATGTATTAATACTTTGTACTCAATATTGGGTGATAGGAACTCAGTGCTCATTTTGATTAGCCCTTTTCAATAACTATATCTTTACACCAGTTCCTATCATCCCGGTTTGGATAGTCGAGATTGTAGTGTAGTCCCCGGCTCTCCTTTCGGATCATCGCTGAGCGGATGATAAGATCGGCTACGGTAGCGATATTTCTCAGTTCCAGCAGGTCACTGGTAATAATGAAGTTCCAGTAATAGTTAGAGATCTCCTCCTGAAGGATTTCAATGCGGCGCTGGGCGCGGGCCAGGCGTTTAGTGGAGCGGACGATTCCTACATAATTCCACATAAAACGACGGATCTCATCCCAGTTTTGGGCTACCACAATTGACTCATCGCTGTCTACTGCCTTCCCCACATCCCAGGCTGGAATTTCCCCGGAGGGAATATCAATTCCTGATAGCTCAGCGCCGGCCTTCAGATAAGCCCAATTAGCAAAGACTATGGCTTCCAACAAGGAGTTGCTGGCCAGACGATTAGCTCCGTGAAGTCCGGTATGAGCCACCTCCCCGCAGGCATAAAGTCCCTTAATTTTGGTTTCCCCGTAAAGGTCAGTCACCACCCCCCCACATAGATAATGGGCAGCAGGAACTACTGGGATCGGCTCCTGGGTAATATCGATCCCCAGCGAAAGGCATTTCTGATAGATATTGGGGAACCTATCCTTGATGAATGAGCCGTCTCTGTGGGTGATATCCAAAAAAACGCATTGCTCCCCGCTCTTCTTCAGCTCATTATCAATCGCCCGGGCAACTATATCTCGGGGTGCTAACTCCTTAAGGGGATGATAAGCCTTCATAAAGGGGCTTCCATCCTTAAGCCGGAGAATTCCTCCTTCTCCCCGGACTGCCTCGGATATTAAAAACGACTTGGCCTGGGGGTGAAAAAGGCAAGTGGGATGAAACTGGATGAACTCCATATTGGCAATCCGGGCACCTGCCCGATAGGCCATAGCAATTCCGTCACCGGTGGCAATATCAGGATTACTGGTGATCAGATATACCTTGCCTGCTCCCCCGGCAGCTAACATAGTCACCTTAGCTAAAAAGGTATGAATTTCTCCTTTCCTGATGTCAAGCACATAGGCTCCCAGACATCGATCCCGGTCCACAGTCTTTGAAAATCTGGAACTGGTCAGCAGATCAATGGCGATGTGATATTCATAAATAACTATATTTTTCTCCTGGGAAGCAGCCTCCAGGAGGGCCCGTTCAATCTCCTTCCCGGTCAGGTCAGCAGCATGGACTATCCGGCGTTGAGAATGACCGGCCTCCTTCCCCAGATCATAGCTTGGCTTCTCCTCATCCCCTCCGCTCAAAGTAAATCTCACTCCCCATTGGCTAAGTTCCTTGATCCTCTCGGGACCATCCTTTACCACCATCTCTACCACTTCTCGACGGCACAGACCCGCTCCTGCTTCTAAGGTATCTCGGAGATGAGATTCAAAGCTGTCGCCCTCGCCCAGAACCGAAGCGATTCCCCCTTGGGCATAGCTGGTACTGGACTCGAAGCTATCTCTTTTGCTGATCAATGCTACTGTGCCCTTCTTTGCCGCCTTCAAGGCAAAGCTTAAGCCGGCAATCCCACTACCGATGACCAGAAAATCAGCCGGTATTACCATAGCAAGTCAATCTACCTGTCCCAAAAAATACCGAGTATTCTTCTCCCCAGTCTTCTGTCTAATAAAATTCTTCTATCCTTAATGATCCTTCGTATACTAAACCTTCGATCCTCCTGGATTTTCTGGAGCTTTCTTGCCCTTCTGTCTTTTCCCGCTCTTCTACCCAACTTTACTCCCTTCCGCTGCCAACTAAACTCTTCTACATATTTAGCGATCAGGCTCAGATCTTCAGAGCTCAGGTCTTTGAATCTTATCCCCATTCCCGCCATCTCGGGATCGGTTTCGTTGAATGTTACTTCACCCGAGGCAGTGATCTTTTTGGGAATATCCGGGAATGAAAAAATGAAATTAACTGTGCTCCCGACGGGCTCAGGCCTTTTGGTTTTTATGAAAACCCCGCCCTTGGAGATATTCATTGCTTTGTGGGAGTCAAAGATTACCGAAGTTCCATAGCTTATCCGAATGTTTAGCGGTTTGATTAACTTCTCTTTTTTGTTTTTACACTTCCAAGAAAACATAGGTTTTTTCCTTCGACAGACCTGCCCTGAGCCCTTCGCTACCGCTCAGGATAAACTCCGTTGAAGGACTCAGGACAAGGCTTCAAATACTATATATTGATTTATTTTTTTAAACTATACAAGATATAGTTGCTACTGTCAAGACTTTTCCCTGGAGCTCCAATTTAGGGGGAAATCCTGGGAATCCTGAATCTTTCCGTTATGTCCAACTTGCAGGCTCTATTCTCCTTTTTTGTTGACAAAAGTACTTTTTTCAAATAATTTTATAATAATGAATAAATATCCAAAACAAATTATAACAATGACCTTAATCTTTCTAATAATATTGGTAATTTTCTTTCCCCCAACTGTTCAGGGGGAAATCTATAGCTATGTTGATGGACATGGGGTGGTTCATTTTAGTAATGTCCCGGTTGATCGAAGATACATGATCTGCTCTCGAGAAATTTCCGATTCAATTAATTACGAGAGAGCTGCTTATAGATTCGAGCCCTACATCGTGAAGACGGCAGAAAAATATAAGATCGAGAAGGCCCTGATTAAGGCCATTATCAAGGTGGAAAGCAACTTTAATCCTGCTGCCATCTCCTCAGCCGGAGCCTCCGGGCTTATGCAACTGATGCCGAAGACTGCGGAGAGGATGAGGGTAGGGAATGTCTTTAATCCCCGGGAAAACATTGAGGGAGGAACCCGCTACCTGCGAGCGCTGCTTAATCTATTTAAAGGGGATCTGAGTTTGTCTTTGGCTGCCTATAATGCAGGAGAGCGCTCGGTAATAAAACACAAAGCTATACCGCCCTATACTCAAACCATAAATTTTGTGAAAAGGGTGCTCACCTATCTTAAAAGATACCGAAAAGAGTACAAAAGTTAGCTAATAAAAGGTTGGATAATGGAAGCAGAACAACAGTCTCCGGGGGGATCGGGGAAGAAAAGAGATGATTTCTTCCTCCATCTCAAGAATGGCCGCAGATTTCTCCAGAATAACAACCTGGTAGAGGCCAAAGACGAATTGGAAAATGCTTTGGAGCTTTGTCCTAATGACGATAAAGCCCAGAATCTCCTGGCCATGGTTCTTTTTAAGCTTGAACAATACCCCAAGGCCATCGAAACCTTTCAGGAATTGATCGAGAGAAATCCGGGGGTGCCCACTCTTTATACCAATCTTGGGCTAGCCTATATCAAGCAGGAAAACTATGACCAGGCAACGGAGGTGCTGCTGAAAGGCATTGAAACCCAGTCCGATAACCCAGTGGCTCATAACTATTTAGGTCTGATTTACTCAAGGCTGGGTAGATACAAAGAGGCCCGAGATGAATTTTTTAAGGGCAAATCCCAAAAAATGGCCACCCGAATGCAGGAAAACATAGCAGAGATATCCCAGCAGCAGGAGGAGACTCCACAGATGGAAGCAGAGGTGGAAGAGCGCGAGGAAGAGCTGGAAGAGAAGATACTGTTGGAAAGCCAGCCAGAAGAGCTACCTAAAAAAGCGGCGCCAGTGAAGGAAACAAAAGAAGTAGCTTCGGGGGAAGCAGCCAAAGGGGTTAGGGAAGTTGAAGAAAAACCGCCGGAAGAAGAGCTCAAAAGGGCTGCCCAGGTTGAAGAGGCAGTTAAAGAACCCGAGGCAATGAGCCTGAAAGATTTCAGCAAATCCTTAGAGATTAGTAAAGGCGATTCTCCTTCTTTAAGGATGATTAATGACAACCTGTTTCAAGTTGTTCTGAGGGGTGGACAGGTTCATTCGCGGTTGGCCGGATTGATAGCATTTGAAGGGAATCTTATTTTCGAGCCTGAATTTAAGAAGTTCAAGGGAAAGGAAACTAATGCCTTCTTTGGAACTAAGGATAATCCTCTGGTAAAAATCTCTGGCGAAGGCCAACTCCTGTTTTCCCCGAAGAATGAGAAGATTCACCTTTTCCTCCTTGAAGATGAGATGCTCTATCTTACCGAGTCAGCTATATTTGCCTTTCAAGAGGGAATTAGCTGGGAAAATGGAAGGATTCATGAGGAAGGGATGGAAGATATCAATCTGGTTCAGTTCAGGGGCCGGGGAATTATTGCCTTAGCCACTAAGAACAAATTAACATCCGTTCAACTCGCTTACACCTACCCCCTTCTGGTGGATCTCCTTTCTCTGACCGGCTGGTACGGAAAGATTCTTCCTAAGATTATTGTCCTTGCTGTTCCTTCCGAAGGGGGAAAAGACAAAAAAATTATGGTGGAATTAAAGGGTGAAGGATGTGTCCTTCTGGAAGAATCCTGCAAGAGTTAGCTCGATTTTATGAAGAGATCACCAATAATTGAAAACAGTAGAAAAGGGGATATTTGGAACTTACCCAATATATTAACATTTAGTCGAATCTTGGCTGTTCCTTTCTTTATAATTCTCCTCCTTTTCTTCGCTAATACCCGCTTGGAGCCAGATCAATTAAAAGAAAAGTATAACCTCTTTACCACCCTTCTCTTTTTCCCCACTGAAACCGTGGGCAGCTTTTCGGATAAGCTCCTAAGCGGGATTGCCGGGTTGATCTTCATTATCGTTTCCCTTACTGATATGCTTGATGGTTACCTGGCACGACTCCGAGGTAGCGTCACTACCTTAGGAAGACTGCTTGATCCCCTGGCGGATAAGCTGCTGATCACCACTGCCCTGATAATGCTCATTCCTCTGGGCAGAGTTCCTGCCTGGATGGTGGTGCTGATCGTTGGGCGTGAGCTTGCAATTACCGGCCTGAGGGGGATGGCTTCCTCCGAGGGAATCGTCATTCCCGCTTCTAAACTGGGGAAGAGTAAGACCATCTATCAACTGGTAGCAGCTTCTGCTCTTCTGATTCACTATGAATACTATAAAATAAATTTTCACCAGATAGGAATGGTTTTTTTATGGATAGCCTTGTTTCTTACCCTCTGGTCGGGGATTGATTACTTCTGGAAATACCGGGCTCAGGTAATCAAGGCTTAATACGATCCTGCCGGGACAGGTTTATGCAATTTTGTTTCTTACTTGACAGAAAGGATAATTTTGTTAAAAATAGAGATAGAGTGTCAGAGAGCGGGCGTAGTTCAGTGGTAGAATGCCACCTTGCCAAGGTGGAAGTCGTGGGTTCAAATCCCATCGCCCGCTCCAGAACTCAGGAAAGAAAGGCGGCATAGCCAAGCGGTAAGGCAGAGGTCTGCAAAACCTTTATTCCTCGGTTCGACTCCGAGTGCCGCCTCCACAGAAA
>JAUWWP010000261.1 GCA_030616835.1 Deltaproteobacteria bacterium
GAGGCAATCTTGGCAGCCAGGCTGGCCTTCCTTTCATCCCCGTAAACAATATAACTGCGGGCGGCACAGAAGGCGGCATAATTAACCACATGCTTGGCATTCCACATCAGGGCAAACTGCATTATCGCCAGGACCAGGAAAAGAACAATGGGGAAGCTAATAGCGAACTCCAGCAGCGACTGCCCTCGCTCATCACTCTTTAATCTTCGCAAGTAGTTCATGATCCCAGACAATCACATCCCCGCTCTCTTCCAGAAAAAGATCGGGGATGAAGTAGGCCACGTCAGAAGCTCCCCCCGTAAAAGGCCGAAGGCCTTACGGGGCTCACCCGAGGTTCAGTCAGCCTGAAACAGATCACTAAAATGTAGGTCGGGCATCTTGCCCAACATGACGGCTTTCTCATGGGGTAAGCTTAGAATACCTTCGCCGTCTCCTATTCTGCTTATGAAATACTACTTCTGGGGGGTAGTGGGAACCTTCTCCAATTCTTTGGTAGCCCCCCTGACCATTTCCACTATCCTGTCTCCAAATGCCTTCCAGACAACAATGCCGGCAATGGCAATGAGCAGGACAATCAGGATATATTCAGTCATCCCCTGCCCCTCCTCATCTTTCCACAGCTTTCTCAATAAACCTGACATTTTCCTTTACCTCCCTTCAGAATAGTTAAATTAAACTAACTTATCGCCTTAAATTTGCACCCTATTAAATCTAATTTTCCCTCCTGTGTCAAGAATTTTCCTTGATATCCCGGGGATTTCATCAAAGAGTCTCTTTTAAACCCTTGGGGGAAGTAGGGGACGTAATTAATATCTTGACTTTTTCCAATCAAAGAAAATGACTCTGACCTCTTTATCCTCGATTTTACTACTTGATTCTCTAATAAAATTGTGCCATTATAAAAAACAAAGGAGGTATAACAGATGAAAAATACATGTATAATTATCGGTTCAGTAACTGAAGATCAACGGCTAAAAATTGATAAACCAATTCCACTTCCTCCTGGGAAAGTGCAGGTTGTAATTGAGCAAATCCCGGAGAGTAAAAGCGTATCTCAAAGTATCTGGAACCTAATTAATAAAATGGAGCCCCGGAGGACAAAGGAAAGTATTGACTCACAGGTAGAGGTTATTCGGGAAGAGTGGGGTAGATATTGAATAGCCGGTCTGCTTGAGCTGGATTGTAGGGGTGGACCTCCGTGTCCACCCTTATCAGGGCCGACACAGAGGTCGGCCCCTACATTCATTCTGCAAAGCCCCGGTATTTACTTCAACCAAATCTTCTTAGCGGGGCTGGAAAGCCCCGCCTATCCACTCTTTGCCTAAAAAAACGGGAACCAGCCCAGGCAGAAAAGCTTGACATTAGACCAGTATTAATTATAATCGTCATTATGATTCAGCCGAAGCAAACCGGAAGACAGTTTGGCTATTCCGCCCCAAAAGACCGTTTGCCAGGGGAATGAGTGGTGGAATTGGGGACGGTTTTATTTTTCTGCATTTTCAAAGAAATTATATCTAAATGTTAAGAGGGCAATCAATATCGTTCAAATCCTTCGACCCCGATGGACATCGGGGCTCAGGATAAAAAGAGAACCATCCCGAATTTTTAAATTGTCAAGAGTGAAGAAAGCCTGACCTTTTTCTATTCTCCCCTTATTCAGCGAGTCATTGAAGGAGGGTAGCCATGTCCGGAAACACCTCGGGAAATTCATTGCCTTTGGAGACCACGATTAAAGAATACCGCCCTGGCCTGGAGGGGGTGATTGCCTGTCGATCAAGTATCAGCTATGTGGACGGGCAGGAAGGGCTCCTGGAATACCGGGGTATCAATATCCGTGAATTGGCGGAACACAGTACATTTGAAGAGACCGCCTATCTGCTTCTTTACAACCACCTGCCCAGCGAACGGGAGTTCAGTCAGTTCAAGATGCTTATGGCCAGGCTACGGATTCTCCCTCACCTTATCCGTGACGCCATCGAGGAGTTTCCCGTGGGGATGCATCCCATGCTGGCCCTGCAGTCAGCTATTTCCCTTCTTCAGGCGGATGACTATTACGCTGACGATATCTCATCTCCTCAGCATAACCTCAGGCGGGCCATCTCTCTTATGGCTAAGTTACCTACCTTGATCACTACCTTTGAGCGGTACCGCTCCAGTGAGGAACCCCTGCCGCCGTCCTCAAAGTACTCGCATGCGGAGAACTTCCTGTTCATGCTTACCGGTGAACCACCTCACTCTCTGGCCGCTAAAGTATTCGACCGTTTCCTTATTCTCCACGCCGAGCATTCCATGAACGCCTCTACCTTTGTGGCCCGGGCGATCGCTTCCTCTAACGCCAGCATCTACTCTTCCATCTCCGGCGCGGTCGGCTCCTTGAGCGGGATTCTTCACGGCGGGGCGAACGAGCGGGTGCTTCGCATGCTTTATTCCATCGGTCATCCGGACAACGTGGAGGAGTTTATCGAGGAGCAACTGGCCACCAAGAACCGGATCATGGGATTCGGGCACCGCGTGTACAAGGTGAAGGATCCACGAGCGCATATCCTTGAGGAATACATCCCTGATCTGGTGGACCAACTCGGCGGTGAGGAGGTGAAGACCCTCTATCAGACTGCCAGACGGTTCGAGGAGGTGGCCGCGCAGAAAATGGCCTCGCGCAACATCCACCCCAATGTGGACTTTTACTCGGGGATAGTTCTGGAGGCCTTGGGCATTCCGGTAGACCTGTTCACCGCTATCTTTTCCATGGCCCGCGTTTCCGGCTGGTGCGCCCATTGGCTGGAACAGATCGACACCAACCGCCTCTTCCGGCCCTCTCAGGATTACATCGGCGACCACCAGCGTGCTTACGTGCCCATTGAAAATAGGTAAACAGGGAAAGAAGATGGGTTATTCCGACCATTTATTGGGCCAGATTCTATCCGAGCACCTTGAAGAAGGAGAACTTTCACCGGGAGAGGAGATCGGCATCCGTATCGACCAGACCCTTACCCAGGACGCCACCGGAACCCTGGTCTTTCTGGAGTATATGAATCTGGGAGTAGAGACTGTCAGGACGAAGCTCTCCGTCTCCTATGTGGATCACAATACCCTGCAAACAGGAAGCGAGAACGCGGACGACCACCTCTTTCTCCAGTCCGCTGCCGTTCGATCCGGGGTTTACTTCTCCCGGCCGGGTAACGGTATCTCCCACCAGGTGCACCTGGAGCGTTTCGGGGTCCCGGGCCAAACTCTTTTGGGCTCGGATAGCCATACCCCTACCGGTGGCGGCCTGGGCATGCTGGCCATTGGCGCCGGTGGAATGGATGTGGCCATTGCCATGGCCGGTGGGCTTTTCTTTCTCAGGGTTCCCCGGGTATTACGCATTCAGCTTATTGGCAAGCTCCCGCCCTGGGTGGGGGCCAAGGACATCATCCTTGATATCCTGGGCCGGTTATCGGTCAAGGGCGGTGTGGACTGGGCACTGGAGTACCAGGGCCCGGGAGTGGCCACCTTGTCCGTTTTGGAACGCGCCACGATCACCAACATGGGTGCGGAGCTGGGGGCATGGACCTCGATCTTTCCCTCTGATGAAAAAACCAAAAGCTTCCTCACCGCCCAGGGTCGGGAGAAAGATTTTCGGCCCTTGGCGCCCCGTAAGGAAGCTGTTTATGACCGGGAGATCCTGGTGGATCTTGGCTCCCTTGAGCCGCTGGTCGCTCGCCCTTCCAGTCCCGATGCCATATCACCGGTAACTGAGCTCACCGGGCTCCGAGTGGACCAGGTAGCCATTGGAAGCTGTACCAACTCGTCCTTTCAAGACCTCAAGCTGGTGGCTGAGCTTCTGCGGGGGAAAAAGGTCCACCCCCGGGTGAGCCTGGTCATCGCCCCCGGGTCTCGGCAAGTAATGAGCATACTCGCCCGGGACGGGGCCCTGGCGGACTTGGTCGATTCCGGCGCGCGCATCTTGGAGGTGGCCTGTGGTCCCTGTATCGGGATGGGTCAAGCGCCTCCCGCGAAGGGAGTTAGCGTGCGCACCTTCAACCGTAACTTCCCGGGCCGCTCCGGCACGGCGGATGCTGAGGTGTATCTGACCGGCCCGGAGGTAGCGGCAGCTTGTGCCCTGGCCGGACAGTTTGTTGACCCGCGGGAGATGGGAGAGCCTCCTTTGATTTCCGAGCCGGAGTCGTATCCGGTGAATGATTCCATGATAATTCCGCCGCCTTCTCATCGTGATGAAGTCCCTATCCGTATGGGGCCGAATATCAAGCCCTTGCCTGCAATCGAACCGCTTGCCGACGAGCTAACGCTTACGCTGCTTGTAAAGGTGGGGGAAAACATCTCCACGGATGACATCTTGCCCGGCGGGGTCAAGGTGCTTCCCCTCCGTTCGAACCTTCCTGCTATTTCCCGGCATGTGTTCGCCCGGCTTGATCCGGAGTTTGCCCAGCGGGCCCAGGCCGCGGGCAATGGGGCCATTGTGGGAGGCGAGAATTATGGGCAAGGCTCAAGCCGCGAGCACGCAGCTCTGGCTCTGCAATA
>JAUWWP010000187.1 GCA_030616835.1 Deltaproteobacteria bacterium
ACCATTTGATGCCCGGGATGACCGGGCTGGAGTTTTTGAAGCTCGTCAAAGAAAAATATCCCGAGATTATTCGGATTATCCTTACCGGCCATGCCGATCTGGATATGGTAATCTCGGCGATCAATGAAGGAGAAGTCTACCGTTTTATTACCAAGCCCTGGAGCAATGAAGAGCTGGAGCTCAATATCAGGCTTGCCTTTCAGAATTTAGAGTTAATCCGGGAGAATCAAATACTGAGGGAAAAGGTTAAAAGACAAGCGGAGAGTATCCTTGCCCTGGAGAGAAAATATCCAGGAATATTCATTGTGGAAAGAGATGAGGAAGGGGCAATAGTTATTGAGGAGGGATAACCGCCACTGCTAATTCAGGGAATAGCAGGGAGTAGCAAGGAATAGAGGGGAATAGCAGGGACTGGAGTCCTTGAATCCTTTCAAGCACGCATAATCTGGGATGATAAGTAACTTAAAGGAGAGGCCATGGAAACAATTTTGATCATTGACGACGATGCCCTGGTCCGGAAGTTAATGGAGGATATTATTCTGGCTGAAGGCCACCGGGTTTTTCAGGCGGAGAGTGCCGAGAAGGCAATAGCTTTACTTCAGGAAAGGAAAATTGACATTATCTTTCTGGAGATTATGATGCCCGGGAAAACCGGGATCGAGGCTCTGCCGGAGATTCTCCGGATACAACCCGAGGTGTTAGTGATTATCCAAACTAACTATACTTCTCTGGAAACGGTTATCCAGGCGATTAAACTGGGAGCCTATGATTATATCGAGAAGCCAATCAATGCGGAGCAGCTTCTCCAGTCGCTTCACCGGGCAATTGAGAAACAAAATCTTCAGGAGCAAAACAAGATTCTCATTGAAAAACTCAATCAAAAAATAGGTAGACTGAAGCTCCTGAACCGGGTGGCCAGGACGATCTCTTCCACCCTGGACATCAAAAAATTATTGGATCTGATTATGAATATCACCCGGAGTGTTTTTAAAAGCGAGGCCTCTGCTCTGATCCTGATCGACGAGGAGAGGGACGAGTTGTATTTTGAGGCAGCTACCGGAGATAAGAAAAGTCAGGTCAGAGAAATCAGACTGAAAAAGGGACAGGGGATTGCTGGTTGGGTGGCAGAAAGAGGGGAGCCCTTACTGGTGACGGATGTAAGCAAAGATTCCCGATTCTTTAAAGGCGTGGATGAAAAGACCAGGTTTAAAACTCGCTCAATCCTGGCAGCCCCCCTGATTTCGAAAGGAAGGGTAATCGGGGTAATTGAGGTAGTCAATCAATTGGACGATGCCCCCTTTAACGAGTTTCATCAGGAACTCATGATGGAGCTTTCTACCCATATAGCTGCCGCGGTGGAGAACGCTCGGATGACCAACGCCCTTGAGCAGTCCCGAATGAAGATTCAAGAGTATAGTCGAACGCTGGAGCAGAGGGTAGAGGAAAGAACGCGGAAATTGAAGGAGGCTCAGGCTCAGCTCATCCAGTCAGAGAAACTGTCTTCCATTGGACAGTTAGCAGCCGGGGTAGCCCACGAAATTAATAATCCGATGGGCTTTATCAATAGCAATCTTTTAACCCTCGCTGGCTATGTCCGTGACCTTCGGGAGATCCTCACCGAATATGAGCAATTGGAAAGGGACTGTCAGGGGAAAACCGACAAAAGGCTAAAGTTCCGTTGTGCTCAGATCAAGAAAGTAAAAGAAAGAATCGACCTTAGGTACGTTATGAATGATTTAAAAAAAGTGATTGAGGAATCCACCCAGGGAGCAGTGAGGGTAAGTAAGATCGTCAAAAGTTTGAAAAACTTCTCCCAGATCGATGAGGATATGCTGGAATATGCCGACCTCAATGAGAACCTGGAGGAGACCTTAAATGTTATCTGTAGCGAGCTAAAGCACAAGGCAGAGGTGATCGAAGAATACGGTAATCTCCCCCGGATCAAATGCTATCCTATGCTGCTTAACCAGGTATTTATGAATCTCCTGCTCAATGCTGCTCAGGCAATCGAAAAGGAGGGACGGATCGGGATCAAAACCTATACTAACAATAGTAATGTCTGTGTCCGCATCAGCGATAATGGGTGCGGGATCCCGCCAGAAAATCTTCCGAAGCTCTTTGATCCATTCTTTACTACCAAAGAGGTAGGCAAGGGGACTGGTCTGGGTCTGAGTACGGCCTACGGAATCATCGAAAAACATAAGGGGAGGATCAATGTAGAGAGTGAGCCAGGGAAAGGTAGCACATTTACCATTGAGCTACCGCTCGAAGGAAGGGAGGAGATGAATGCTTATAACAGAAGGTGAGTTGCTAATGTGTAGTAATATCCCACTGATCAATATCGAGATAATTCTGGCCCTTTTGTTTTTCCTCTGGCTGTTGGTACGGCTTTTGAATGCAGCAATAGGAAGTAAGGAAAGAGTAAGAATTCAAAAATTAGGTAGTAAGGTAAAGGAGAAAACGCGGAAATTGAAGGAGGCTCAAGCTCAGCTCATCCAGTCAGAGAAACTGTCTTCCATTGGACAGTTAGCAACCGGGGTAGCCCACGAAATTAATAATCCGATGGGCTTTATCAATAGCAATCTTTTAACCCTCGCTGGCTATGTCCGTGACCTTCGGGAGATCCTCACCGAATATGAGCAATTGGAGAAGGACTGTCAGGGAACAACCAACAAAAGGCTAAAGTTCCGTTGTGCTCAGATCAAGAAAGTAAAAGAAAGAATCGACCTCAGGTACATTATGAATGATTTAGAAAAAGTGATTGATGAATCCAGCCAGGGAGCACTGAGGGTAATTAAGATCGTCAAAGGTTTGAAAAACTTCTCCCACATCGATGAAGGGAAGCCAGAATATGTTGACCTCAACGAGGACCTGGAGGATACCTTAAATATTATCTGGAATGAGCTGAAGTATAAGGCGGAGGTGATCAAAGAATACGGCAATCTCCCCCGGATCAAATGCTATCGCATACAGCTTAACCAGGTATTTATGAATCTCTTGCTCAATGCTGCTCAGGCAATCGAAAAGGAGGGGAGGATCAGGATCAAAACCTATACTAACAATAGTAATGTCTATGTCTGCATCAGCGATAATGGGTGCGGGATTCCGCCAGAAAATCTTCCGAAGCTCTTTGATCCATTCTTTACTACCAAAGAGGTAGGCAAGGGAACTGGCCTGGGCCTGAGCATGGCCTACGGAATCGTCGAAAGACATGAGGGGAGGATCCATGTAGAGAGCGAGATAGGGAAAGGAAGCACATTTACCATTGAGCTACCGCTCGGAAGAATGGGAAAGGGGAATACCTTGGGATAAGAGGTGAGTAGTTAGTGGAACGTCTCTCAATGACCAATATCGGCATGATTCTGGCCCTTTTATTTTTCATCTGGCTGCTGGTACGGCTTTCAAAGACAATAAAAGGAAGTAGGGAAGGGGTAAAGGCTCAAGAATTTGGTAAGTCAGAAAAGTCATAACTTGATTTTTGGCCGAACCCGGGAACGGGCCAGGAGTGGAAGGAGTAGATCCATGGCTACCTTAGGCCGATAACCGAGAGGAAGAAGGTTTATTTTAATAGGGGAATCGCCGAATGATGGAAAAACCAGAAAGAGGGGCAGAAGGTCATGTCATTCTTCTGGTGGATGATGAGGAGAATATCTTAACTGCCCTGCTCCGCCTACTCAGGAAGGAGAACTACCGGATCCTCACCGCCCTCAGCGGGGAGCAGGGACTGAAGCTCCTGAAGGAGACTGAGGTGCAGTTGGTGGTTTCCGATCAGAGAATGCCAGGGATGAGCGGGATTGAATTGCTCCGAGCAATCCGCAAGGAGTCTCCTGATACCATCCGGATCATGCTCACCGGATACTCTGATCTGAAGGTGGCGGAAGAGGCAATCAATAAGGGAGAGGTTTACCGCTTCCTCACCAAGCCCTGGAACGATGAGGACCTGAAGGCAGCCATCCGCCAGGGCCTGGAATGCTACGATCTGGAGGAGAAGAACAAAGAGCTACTGGAGCTAACCCGGAGACTGAATGAGGAGCTAAAAGAGTTAAATCAAAATCTGGAGCAGTTGGTGGAAGAGAAGACCCGGAAGTTAAAGGAGTCGCAGGAGCAGTTGATTCAGTCGGAGAAGATGGCCGCCCTGGGCTTACTGGTCGGCGGGGTAGCCCACGAGATCAATAATCCCCTCGCTGGGATCCTTGGCCTGACCCAACTGCTTTTAAAAGAGGGTAGGCCGGATCCTTCCATTTATCAGGATCTTAAGGACATCGAGGCCTTAGCCCTTAAGTGCAAGAGCATTGTGGAAGGACTCCTGAGCTTCTCTCGTCAACAGAGTACGGAGGCTCGAAAAGAGTGGGAGATCGGTCAGGTAATAAAAAGGACCCTTTCTATATTCGAGCATCAAGCCAGTCTCCAGGGAGTAAAAATAATTCCCGAGCTTTCATCTGATCTACCCTCAGTTTCCATAAACTTCAATCAGATCCAGCAGGTACTGTTAAACCTTCTGACCAATGCCTGCCAGGCGATGCCCGAGGGCGGGGAGCTAAAGATTGCTACGAGATGCCAGATGTCGGATGGTAGATACAATAAGACACCCAAGACTAAAAACTTAGGGGTGCGAGGTAAGGTAGCTAAAAATTCACATGAGTCCTCGGACTCTTGCCCGCCTGAGAGGGCCAAAGGATCTCAGTCTAACTTTGTGGAAATCATTGTCAGCGATACCGGGCAGGGAATACCTCCTGAAAACCTAGGCAAGATCTTCGACCCTTTCTTTACCACTAAAGAGGAGGGTGAAGGGATCGGATTGGGTCTGGCGGTAAGCTACGGAATCATTCAGGAGCATAATGGATCGATCCGGGCAGAAAGCGAGCCGGGAAAGGGGACCTCCTTCACCATCTCCTTGCCCGCCTCCAGGGAAAGCCCGGAAAAGAGATTGGATTAACAGCAGTGAATTTCAAAAAAGATAGGAGAAGATATCAGCGGGTTTCTATTGATGTCCTGGTAAATTATACAAACTATAAAATATTTTTCTGCAATCCGGCAATGAATATCAGTAAGGGAGGGGTCTTTATCAAGGCTAAGAGGCCCGAGCCGAAGGGGAGTGAGATCAAAATGGTTTTCCGGTTGCCCGATAGCTCCCGGGAAATTCATACCATCGGTAAGGTAGTTTTTGTTAACCAAGACCCCGAACAATCAGGGATGGGAATTAAATTTACTGACATTACCCCGGAAGAGCTAACCCTGATCAGAAATTATGTGAAAAGATTCCATGAAGAAGGTGGAGAAGTGGAAGGAGTAAATCTTACCGGGCAGAGAAAGGCCAAGGTTATGGTGGTAGATGATGAGTCGGTAATTCGACGAGTCTGCAAAAGGACTCTTGAAAAAAGCAATTTCCTGGCTACTACTGCTAATAATGGCGATGAAGCCCTGAGAATAATGGCTGAAGAAGAAATTGATGTTGTTCTCCTCGACATCAGAATGCCCGGCCTTTCGGGAATCGAGGTCTTAAAGAATATCAAGCAGAACCACCCAGAAACCGAAGTGATAATGATGACCGGTTATGCTACCATCCAGACTGCGGTAGAGGCTATGAAGATAGGAGCATATGATTATCTTACCAAACCCTTTGAGGATGTTAGCCAAATTCCTGGATGTGTAAATAGAGCTTTTTCCCGGAAAAAATTGATTGAAGCTAAAATGGCCAGGAAGAAGCAGTTACTGCAAAAATTTTATTGAGAAGTCTTTACCCCGTCCGTAAAGGCAGGGATGAGGACTTTCGGAATAAACGGTTCGGCTGGGGTCTAAAGCCCCATCCGAGTTTTCTATCACTCTAAGATCCTCTATTTTCCGGCAGCGTTAAAATTTGCCATACTACATATTTATTATGGTATTAAGGAGGGATATTATGGTATTAAGGAGCGATATTAAAAAATTAGTGCTGATTCCTGCCATTGCTTTCTTTTCCGTCCTTTTGCTGGGTAGGCCTGCCCTTGCCCTTGAGGAGTGCTACAACAGCACTCCGGTAGTGGTGACCGG
>JAUWWP010000402.1 GCA_030616835.1 Deltaproteobacteria bacterium
CCGCTACCGGAACCGTAGCTCCCGTTGATTCAGTGGAGATTACAATAACCTACAACTCAGGTACCCTTTCTCCAGGTACTTACACCGCCACACTGAAGATAGACAATAATGACCCGGATGAGAATCCAGTAATTGTTCCGGTGACCATGAATGTTATTCCCTATCCACACATTGCATATTTTAGCCATATTATTGATGATGACTCTAATGGAGAAAGTGACGGCAACGGCAATGGTCTGGTAGAGCCCGGAGAGATCGTGGAGATTCCGGTTACCTTGATCAATAACGGGAGTGGCGAGGGCTTTGGCATTACGGCTACCCTTTCCACCGATGATCCCTACATCATCATAAATGACAACTTTGAGAATTTCGGGAATATTCCGGCAGGTACTACTGCCAGCAGCCCCGATGATTTCGATTTTATGGTAGATCCGGCTGTCCCCTGCGACCACAGTGTAATTTTCAACCTGGAGATTTTTGACTCGGGAAGTGGCTACTGGACAGATAGCTTTGAAATAATCATCACTTGCGTTCCGGATGTTGAAGTATCACCACCGGTAATGGCGACGACCTTGTTTGAAGGGGCTACCGGGAGTCGGACCCTGACCGTATCCAATATTGGCAGCGAAACCTTAACCTTCTTTATCAGCGAAGAACCTCCAGTGGACTGGCTCAGTGAATCTCCGGTCTTCGATGTGGTTGCCCCTGGTGATTTTTCTGAAGTTACCGTCGCCTTTGATGCAACTGGTTTAGCCGCGGGTAATTATTATGTTGACCTCACTGTTTTTACCAATGACCCGGCTGAGTTTGTGGTTATTGTTCCGGTGAGCTTAACCGTCCTTCCCGCTTCCAATCTGGCCTTGGAGAGTTTTATCATTGATGACGATACCCTGGGCGAGAGCCTGGGCGATGGGGATGGCTTTGCCGAGCCCGGGGAAAAGGTCGAATTGGTGGTTACCTTGATCAATAAGGGCAGCGTGGTAGGGTCAGGGATCAGCGCCACTCTTTCTACCGCTGACCCTCTGATTAAGATTACCGATAACCAGGAGAGTTTTGGAGATATTGCTGCGGGGGCAACTGGTATTAGCTTCGATGACTTTGATTTTGTCGTTGACTCAAGCACCCCGGATGGACACAAGGTGAGCTTTACCCTTGTAATTACCGACTCCGGCAGCGGAACCTGGAGTGATAGCTTTGAAGTAGAGATTACCTTAGTAAGCTCAGTTTCCGGACGGGTGACCGAACTGAGCTCCGGGACAGGAATACCCGGAGCCACCGTTTCCTACGCGGGACTCAAGTCTGGCTCAGTCAGCACCGGTCCCGAAGGATATTACCAGATTAACGGCCTATCGGAAGGCTCTTATACCCTTTCTGCCAGTGCTTCCGGTTATCAGGATACATCCACTCAGGAGGTAATAGTCCCCCCGGATGCCACTGAGGTTAATTTCGTCCTGGTAGGACCCGAAATCGATGTGGAACCTGATGAACTCCAGGCAGTGATCATTCTCGGTCAGGAAACCTCCACTGCGCAAAACTTAAATATTTATAACCAGGGTAGCGGAGAGCTTACCTTTGAAATACTGGAAGAAGCTACGGGCCCGATTACTCTCAGTGGGGGGCCTGATGAGGCGGGCTACCAGTGGATTGATAGTGGAGAGCCGGAAGGCCCGGTCTTCAACTGGATTGATATTTCAGGAATAGGGGTGGAGATTACCGGTTTGGGTGATGATAGTAACATTGGAACCTTTGATATTGGGTTTGATTTTCCCTTCTATGGGAACCTCTTCAATACCTTTCGTCTCTGCAGCAATGGCTGGATCAGCTTTAACAGCACCTCCACCAGCTTTGTCAACCAGCCCCTTCCCAATGTCTTTGCCCCTACCAACCTGATTGCCCCCTTCTGGGATGATCTCGACTTCACCCAGGGAGGAAAGGCTTATTATTACTCGAATGTGAAGGATATCCTCATTGTCGCGTTCCATGATGTCATGAACATTAACAACGAAGGCCCATACACCTTTGAGATCATTCTTACCTCCTCCGGTAAGATCAGCTTCCAGTATCAAGAAATGGGCGGGCCAACTGATAGTGCTACCGTGGGCATCCAAAATAGTGATAGTACGGTGGGATTGGAGATTGTTTACAACACGGCTTACCTGCACGATGGATTGGCAATCCAGATCTTTCAGGGGGTCTCCTGGCTTGCCGAATTCCCTGACTCGGGCAATGTTTCCCCGGGAGGCTCAGCCGAGATTGAGGTTCTCTTCGATGGTAGTGGGCTAAATGCTGGAACCTACACAGCCAGTCTCCTTATCTCCAGCAACGACCCGGAAGAAGGCCAGCTCACGGTTTCGGTTACGCTGACAGTGGATAATCCTCCGATTATTACCTCAGTGGCACCAACTACCGCAACGGAGGGATCTCTTTATACCTATGATGTTGAGGCCTTTGACATAGATGGAGACCCCCTAACTTATAACTTAACCCTTTCCCCTGCCGAGATGATCATTAGTCCCACAACCGGGCTCATCCAATGGACCCCGGCTTACTCCCAGATCGGGGATAACCCAGTGAGCATTGAGGTCTCTGACGGCAAAGGTGGAGTTGCCACCCAGAGCTTTATTATTGAGGTCGCCTTCATAGATAACGACGGCGATGATCTTCCCGATACCTGGGAGGAAAGTTATGGACTAGATCCCAATAATCCCAACGGTGATGACGGAGCCGATGGAGACCCGGATAACGATGGAATTACTAATATAGATGAATACCAGGGAGGAACTGATCCCATGGTCAGCAATGCCCCCACTGCCCCCTCCCTTAACTTTCCGGAGATGAACTCTGAGGTAACGACCCTGATCCCGACACTCTCGGTTAATAACTCCTTCGACCCTGACGGCGACCCGCTAAGCTATGAGTTTGAACTCTACCAGGATGCCTCCTTGCTTAATCTGGTTTGGGGTATTACCGGTGTCTCAGAGGGAGACAGTGCCACTGAGCAAGAAGTTGAGTTGGAACTTCAGGACAATACCTCCTACTGGTGGCGGGCACGGGCCTTTGACGGCAAAGGCTACAGCAACTGGATGATGGTAGGGGGACCGCTCAGCGGGGTGGTAGCATGCTTCTTTGTCAATAC
>JAUWWP010000149.1 GCA_030616835.1 Deltaproteobacteria bacterium
CTGTCCTGAGCCTGTCGAAGGAAAAGACGAAACGAGCCCCGTAGAAATAAGTTGCTAAATGTGATTACTTTCGATATATATCGAGAATTTTTCACGGGGCGAGTAGCGCAACCGAATAACGAATAACTGATAGGAGTCTGGTTAACTTGTCCCGAGCCTGTGGAAGGAATTAAAACCCTACATTAAAGCATTATTTGGGATAAAATGATTGAGGTTAAAGGTCTGACCAAGCGCTACGGAGAGATTACTGCCATTGATGATGTTTGCTTCAGCCTGGAGAAGGGGGAGATCCTGGGCCTCCTTGGTCCCAATGGGGCCGGGAAGACTACCACGATGAGGATCCTCTCCGGTTTTATGCCGCCCTCCCGCGGAACTGCGACTGTGGCCGGATACGATGTGCTAAAAGAGCCGCTGGAGGTAAAAAGGCGAGTCGGGTATATGCCCGAACATCCTCCGCTTTATAATGAGATGATGGTTAGCTCTTATTTAGATTTCGTGGCCCGGATCAAAGGAGTTCCTCGAAACCGCAGGAAAAATTCATTTGCCCGGGTAGTAGAGCAGTGCGGGTTGCCGCAGGTTACCAGCAGATTGGTGGGAAATATTTCCAAGGGATTCCGGCAGAGGGTGGGACTGGCCCAGGCCCTTATCCATGATCCTGAGGTATTGATTCTCGATGAGCCCACTATCGGGCTGGATCCCGGCCAGATCATTGAGATCCGGGAATTGATCAAAGCCTTAGGGGAAGAGCATACCATTATCCTGAGCTCCCACGTTCTGCCCGAGGTTACCATGATCTGTAAGCGAGTGGTAATCATCAACGAAGGGAAAGTGGTGGTGGTGGACTCCTATGAGAACCTTTCGGCCCGGCTCAGGAAATCGGAAAGAATAGCAATAAAACTCACCAAGCCCAATGAGCAGGTCATTTCCAGGCTCAAGGCCTTAACCGGGGTAAAGGAGGTCTTCGCCGACGAAGGCAATGCTAATTGCTTTATCATCGAGAGTGAAATCAAAAGCGAGATCGGGGAGGAGCTGGCAAAGACTATCGTAAGCGAGGGCTGGGGACTTCAGGAAATGAAGCTGCTGAGTTTGAGCCTGGAGGATATTTACCTGAGACTTATCACCGGGGAGAAGGAATTATTATCATGAGGAATATCCTGGCAATAACCGGAAGGGAGTTGAAGGCCTACTTTGTCTCCCCTATTGCCTATGTGGTCTTTACCGTTTTTTTTACCATCTCCGGATGGCTCTTCTTTAATATCCTTACCTATTACAATCTCCAAACCCTTCAGTTTATCCGCTATCCTGCCCTGTTGGAGAGGCTTAATCTCACGGAGATGGTACTGAGGCCCCACTCCCATAATCTCAGTTTCATTCTGCTATTAATGATTCCGGTGCTAACGATGAGGCTATGGGCGGAAGAGAAGGGGTCAGGAACCGCTGAGCTTCTGCTTACCTCCCCGATAAGATTGGTGGAAATAGTGCTGGGGAAGTATCTATCATCGCTCATCTTGCTACTGGTAATGATGATCCTTGCTTTTCAGTATCCCCTGATCCTTATTATCTTTGGTAATCCTGAGCCGGGCCCGATTATCACTACTTACCTGGGGCTGTTCCTTATGGGAGCTGCCTTTCTTGCAGTAGGCTTCTTTGCCTCTTCCCTGACGGAAAATCAGATTGTTGCCGCAATTATTGGATTTGGTGTCCTGCTCTTCTTCTGGGTCATTAGCTGGGCCTCCCATACGGTTGGAACAACCTTTGGAGAGGTACTTTCCTATCTGTCTCTGATGGAGCATTTTGATGAGTTCAGCAAAGGGCTCCTGGATACCAGGGATATAGTTTTTTTCCTGAGTTTCAGCTTCTTCGGTTTGTTTTTAACTCACCGGGTAATTGAATCCCACGGCTGGCGATAGCTAAAGATGGAGTTCTTTAAAAAAAGAGTGGTTAAGCACGGAACCAATGTGTTTTTCCTCACCTTGATAGTTATCGGCATTCTGGTGCTGGTCAATTTTCTCTCGGCAAGGCATCATCAGAGATTTGACCTGACCGAGGCCAGGCTGTTTACTCTATCGTATCAGACCATTAAGGTCCTTGATGGCCTAAAGCATGAGGTGCAGATAACCGCCTTCTTTCAGGAGGATAGGCCCGAAAGGGAGAAGTTTGAGGATCTTATCAAAAGCTACTGTTATCGATCGAAGAAGCTCAAGGTTAAGTTCATCGATCCTGACAAGAATCTCGCAATAACCAGAGAGTATGATATCAAAGATTATGGGACGGTGGTGCTAAAGAGCGGCGATCAGGAAAGGAGGATCACCGAGCCCGGTGAGGAGAAGCTAACTAATGCCCTTATTCAGGTAAGCCGGGAGGAGGCCCAGGTTGTCTGTTTCCTCCAAGGGCACGGAGAGAAGGCTACCCACGACGAGGAGATGAAGGGGTATTCTCTCGCCCGGGATAAGCTAAAGGGTGAGGGATACACCATCAAGGAGATACTTCTGCTTAAGGAAGGCAATGTTCCTGAGGAATGCTCGGTTCTGGTGGTGGCAGGAGCACGTAAACATCTGCTCCCTCAGGAAATCAAGCTTATTAATGGGTATTGTCTCCAAGAAGGAAGAGCCCTATTCTTAATGGACCCCAGAGGCTCTCCGGAGCTATCCGAGCTTCTTAAGGATTGGGGGATTGAATTAGGGACGGACCTGATAATCGATCAGCTCTCTCGACTCTTCGGCGGTGATTTTTCTATGCCCGTGGTCACGGAATATGAGGATCACCTGATAACCGAGGCCTTTAAAAAGGGTAGTAACGTAATTCCCACCTTCTTTCCGGTTGCCCGCTCAGTTTCTCTCGCGAGCGAAATTCCTGAGGGCCTTAGTGCCCAGGCCTTAGTAAAAACCAGTGCGGGAAGCTGGGCCTACCGGGGAAGAGTGAGCGGAGGGATAGATATTAATCCCGAGAGGGATAAGAAGGGACCGATAACCCTGGGAGTGGTAGTGAGCGGGAAGGTGAATAACCAGGGAGAAGAGATGAACAGTTCTACCACTTCCGGAGAGTCCCGCCTGGTGGTCTTCGGAGATTCTGACTTTGCTACCAATCAGTACTTTAACTTTTCGGGAAACGGTGATCTGTTTCTAAATTCAATAAGCTGGCTGGCCCAGGAAGAAGAGCTTATTTCCATCCGACCAAAGAAACGAGAGGCCAGCCGATTTTATATTACTAACCGGCAGGGTAAGTTTATCTTCTATCTCTCAGTAGTTATCTTTCCTACCCTAATCATGCTTGCTGGAATCACTATCTGGTGGAGAAGGAGGAGACGGTAAAGACTAAACCCAAATAATGGGTAGATGAACAAATTCTAAGCACTAAGCACCAATAAGGTAAATCCTAAGCACTAAATCCTAAATTCTAAACAATTTCAAATGACCAAAATCCAAAATTCAAAACCATATTTTGACCCCCCTGGGCAGAGTTTATCCTGAACTAAGCCGAAGGACTCGAGATAAACTTTGTCAAAGGGCTCAGGACAAAGTTTTAAACATTTGATATTTGAATTTGGAATTTATCAGCGTAGGGCAACCAATTCGGGGTTTACGCATAATACAAGCTAAAATGTAGAACCCTCTGATAAGCAGGAAATATGCGCTTCAAAACGACTATCATTCTGGCCGGTGTGCTTTTGCTCCTAAGTGCTTACTTCTATTTTATTGAGATTCCGGGGAAGAGGAAGGCCGAGGAAGAAACCAAGGTTTTTAATCTGGACTGGGAGAAGGTAAGTGAGCTGCGACTGAGGGTAGGCGATAAGGTGACGGTTTGTCGTAAAAATAACGAGGGAGAGTGGGAAATCAATGAGCCTTTAAAAGCAGAGGCCAACCAGTCCTTGGTAGAACTTGTGGTAAATAGCCTGAAGAATCTGGAAATTAAACGAGTGTTGGAGAGCTCGCCCAAGGATCTTTCTCGTTATGGACTGGCTCATCCGAATGTGGAGGCCACGGTTAAATCAACCGGGGAACCGGAGGGAGTGACTCTGCAATTAGGGTGGAAGGGCCAGGTGGGTGATTCTCTCTATGTGAGGCTTCAGGACGAAAACCGGGTACTGCTGGTCAGCCACGAGCTGGGAAAGAAGATAGCTAAGAAGGCCTCGGAGCTCAGGGAAAGAAGGGTGGTTATCTTCGACCGGATCAACTTAAAACGAATAGAGCTCTCCTATCCCGACCGAAGGATCCTCCTGGAAAGGCAACAGGAAGACTGGCAGATTCTTGAACCAATTAAGGTCAGGGCCAGTGGGTTTGAAGTCGGTCAGCTCCTCCTTGCCCTTATGGCCATGAAGATAGAAGAGTTCATTGATGAGCCCACTGATCTCGGCCAATATGGATTAGCTCACCCGAGGGTAAGGGTTACCTTAGAATTGGAGGGGGAGGAGGCTAGTCCGATTATTCTTCTGGGAAAAAAGAAGAAAGATAGTGAACTGGCCTATGCGAAAAGGGAAAGTAAGCATCCGGTATATCTGGTTAAATCCTATGTTATCGAAGATCTTACCAAGGAGACAAACCAACTACGAGAGAAGAAGCTCTTTAGCCTCAATCGGGCTGAGGTAAGCAAGATCGAGATAAGACATGGCAAAGATATCCTAACCTTAACCAAGGATCCTCAGGGGGATTGGCGAATTCTCGAGGCCGGAGAGGCTAAGGCGATAAAGAGCGAGGTTGATGAGCTGCTGTCGGCCCTGGAGGAACTCGAGGTTACCAGATTCGTAGATGACAATCCCCGGGATTTGAGGCCCTATGGATTGGACCGGCCCATCCTTCAGGAATCCTTTTGGCTGGGAGATGATAAGATGGAGACCCTATTAGTGGGTAAAGAGGATAAGTCAAAGGAAGAGCACTTCATTAAGAAGGACACCGAGGCCCCGGTCTACCTGGCAAAGAAGGGTATGCTGGTTAAGTTAATGAGGAATCTGAATGAATTAAAGGAACCGGAGGAATAGGTAATGGCAGAAGACAGTGAGGATAAAGGCTTTAAGGTCCAGGATAAGCGCCACTTCCGTCAGCGGGAGAACGGTAGTATCGAGGAAATGAAGACCGACACAACTAAAGAAGAGGAAAAAGCCAAAAGTGAGGTAAAACAGGAGACCGCCAAACAGAAGGAACCACCTCTTCCCGAGATAAACTTCTCTAATTTCATTCTTTCCCTGAGTACCTCCGCCCTCGTGCAATTAGGGGAGCTCCCTGATCCAATAAGCAAGAAGAAGCAAAAAAATCTACCTTTTGCCAAACAGACCATCGATATCCTGGAGATACTCAAGGATAAGACCAAGGGGAATCTGGAAAAGAATGAAGAAATGCTGTTGGATAACCTTCTCTACGACCTCCGCATGAAATATGTTCAGGGGAGTAAGAGCTGAGTGGCGAGCAGCGCAACCGAATAACGAATAACTAATGAAAATCTGTTCAAACAAATATATGGTTGGAATTATCAATCAAAATAGGTACCCTACCGAAACTTTTTTAAGGAGAAAATTATGTTTAAGAAGAGATTTAGCCTGATAGCAATCCTAATCTCCCTGCTTGGAGGCCTGGTAATAGCCTCGAGTTTGGACCTCACTCCCGGCTCCCGTGCCCAGCATGTCTGGGAGGAAGGAACTGGAGGTGGTCAATTAGCCTCTGGCCCCTTAGCTTTCCCTGAGTCTTTTGCCCAGGTGGTGGGAGCAGTAAAACCAGCGGTGGTAAACATCCGTACCGTCCATGTCCAGAAGATAAAATCCCCGTTCCACGAATTTTATTTTGGCGATCCCTTTGAGTTCTTTGATGAGTTTTTTGGTCGGCCGAGAAAGGAAAGAAGTAGACCCGAAAGGAAATACTATCATCGGCAATACGGTGCTGGTTCCGGGGTTATTATTGACCCTGAGGGCTACATTCTCACAAATTATCATGTGGTAAGGGAAGCCGAGGATATTAAGGTAACTATATCTGGCAATCGAGAGAAAGAGTATGACGGGGAGCTCATTGGGAAGGATGACCGGACCGACCTGGCAGTAATAAAAATAAAATCGGAGGAGAGATTTACCTCTGCCAAACTGGGCAATTCAGATACAATCAAGGTGGGAGAGTGGGTGATTGCCATTGGATCTCCTTTTGGATTTGAGCAGACGGTAACTGCCGGGATAATCAGTGCCAAAAGGCAATCCGTCCCGATCGAAGGGAGAAGATATGAAGCCATGATCCAGACCGATGCCTCCATCAATAGGGGCAACAGCGGGGGACCACTCATTAATATGAAAGGAGAGGTAATCGGGATTAACACGGCTATTTACGCTCCAACCGGTGTTTTTGCCGGGGTAGGTTTTGCAATCCCCATTAATAAAGCTAAAGAGATACTTGGAGATCTAATTGAGAAAGGGAAGGTGGTCCGTGGCTGGTTGGGGGTAATAATTCAGGAGATTACCCCGGAATTAGCAGAGTCTTTTGGGCTGAAAGAGAAAGGAGGTTCCCTAATCGGCGAGGTTCTTAAGGATACCCCGGCAGAGGAGGCAGGATTAAAGGAAGGGGATATTATTATTGAATTCGATGGTAAGCGAATCGAGGAATACGATGACTTACCATCAATCGTAGCCAAAACCCCGGTAGGTAAAAAGGTGGGGGTCAAGATCTTGCGAGATGGTAAGCAGAGGAGTTTTCGGGTCAAGATCAGAGAATTAAGAGAAGAGAGCCCA
>JAUWWP010000069.1 GCA_030616835.1 Deltaproteobacteria bacterium
CCAGAGGGTCACTGGACTCAAAGGTGATGGTCCCCAAATAATCCTGAGCCCATTTCCCCTGGGCATCCACTGCCTCAACCTGGATATTGGTGGGAACCCCTTTTTTAATCTTTGGAGGGAAGTGGGACATTCTGAAAGTGACTGCACTCCCGGCAATGGTGGAAGGAATTAATGGGGGGGCTTTTTTTACCTGGGCCTCTGCCGGCTCTTCAGGAGAAGTGAGTTCTTTGGTAGGCTTTTCTCCACATCCCTTTTCACACCCACCGAGCAAATCTAAGGTCAGGATCAGGGCAATACTTAAAAGAAAAAACCAAAATCTACCTTTCCCTAAAAATCTTCTGCCCATAAATTCCTCCTCTTTTACTGTTGTTGTAGGTAAACGATAAATCCAAAAGCCTTAATCAAATCCCTTGACTCCTAGAACCCTTGAACCCTCGACTCCTTGACTCCTTGAACCCTTGACTCCTTGAACCCTTGAACCCTCGACTCCTTGACTCCTTGACTCCTTGAACCCTTGACTCCTTGACTCCTCGACTCCTCGACTCCTTGACTCCTTGAACCCTTGACTCCTTGAACCCTTGACTCCTTGACTCCTTGAACCCTTGACTCCTTGAACCCTTGACTCCTTGAACCCTCTCTTTACCGCATATCACAGCCAACAATTACTGAGATCTCCTCCCCACCTCCGATGGTAGCTACCCTGGAAAATCTTTGATTTCCTCCAAATTTTCTACCAATTATCTGCGCCTCAGAATCATAGCCTTTTTGAAAAATTATGGTAGTTACCTTATAATCAAACCTCTTGGCATTCCCTACCTTTGCCACATTAAGACCAGCGACCAGCAAGATTTTAGCAACCTTTTCTGCCAATCCTGGTGTTCCACAGCCATTCAATACGGAAATCCGCAGTTCTTTCAATGGCTTCCTGGGTATAGTCGTAGGTTTAGGGAGTGGAGTAACTGCTGGTTTTGCCCCTGGGGTCGGTTTTGCTTTCACCCTTTGGGGAGCTTTACGGGGGGCCCTGGCAACTTTAGGCGGTTTCGGTAGTGAAGGCTCGGCAGTCTTCCGGGGAAGACGGGCAAGCTCACTCGGTGGCAAGGAAGGGACATAAACCACGGTAGGATGGGTGGCCGAAAAAGGTAGCTCACACCGGTGACAATATTCCACTTAGGAGTATGCTCGGAGACACCGATATCAATCCCAAAATCTGCGGCAAAACTATCAAGAAAGCAGTAGCGCAGGCCCGGGGTTATTCTGCTAAATGAAAGCTCATTCTTATTGGACGCCGTTTCCGAAGTATATTCAAGAAAAGGGATCAGGTTTTCATTTTTCAAAGGAACCTCAAGGCCAAATCCCAACAGGAGAGCATTGCTCTCCCGGATGCCATAGGCAAATTTCTTGCTCAAGCTTAGTACCCGATCACCCAGCAATTCTATTGATTTGTCAATAAAATACCCACCGTTGACATGGATCCGCAAGGGGAATTTTGATCGTGATGCCGTAAAATCCAGGCTTCCCAGTCCTCGGAGCCCAAAGCTAGTAGCACTACCTTCAATACCCTGCTCAAATAGTCTGGCCATTAACCTGATAAAGCTATTAAATCCTACTTTAAAGACCGGGAAGAATTCATATTTCAATTTAAATCCCAGGTCAGTATCGCCCACCGTGGAATAAATTTCCTCCCCGATACTATTTGATCTGGCCATAGTAGAAGCTGATACTTCCAGATAATTGGTGGGAACATAGTCCAAAGCAGTGCGGCCCGATCCCTGGAAATAGCTACCGGGCTCCTCTTTCAATAAATCTTTTTGCGAGAATATTTCTCCATGAAGATTAAAACTGAAGTTCCCCTTTTCTCCAGAATCAGCAGACAGTGTGCGAAGAATGCCTTTCTGACCTTCAATTGTGGGGGTAGCGAGTAAAGGACCGGCTGCGGTTAAGCACATAAAAAGCACGGAAAAGGAGATAATTAACCCTGAAACCTTAATTCTTTCCATAACATTTTCCTTTTTTAATATTTATTACCCAAGATACTGATTTTTATCATAAATTTCTAAAGAAATCAAGTTTTTTTGAGAAATTCCCGATACTTATCCACTTTCTAACTGTGATCACCAGCAAATCCAATGGACCTGGAGGAACTGGTGAACTACCATCTCAGAGAAATTCTTGCCTTTTATGGCAGGGCTGGTTTCAATCAAGAAATCCTTCATTTCGAGGTTTATTTAACCGTTACACCTACCCACTTAGTAGCACTGTTGCCTTTATCGTCAGTAGCGGTAGCATTTTATGGAGTTGATATTATATCTACCCTCCCACTCATAATCCAGGTTGGCCATACTGTCTCAAAGGCATAACAGGCGGGCTTTGTCCCTGCGAAATAAGAATCACCCGAGGAATTGGCGTAATCAATTAAGTTTATACTCAAATCCGTGCTGTCGTCCGCGATCCCTACCCGGCGGAAGGTAATATTCGCTACATTAAAGAACCCCACCGGAGTGACAAAACTTATACCCTGGGAGTTACTTAGCCTGATCAGACCCAGCGTGTTAGAACAAGTAGGAACTGCTGGGAGTGAATCAAACTCAAAGGCATAGAAGGCACTCGCAGGATCACTCCCGGATACTGGATTATCTCCTGAACAATCATCCAGCCCAGTAAGCCCAGCTTTTATTACTGTAGTATCATATGTGACCTCAAGGTCAAAACTCCCAAAAGCATCACCACAGCTACCATCGTAATAAACATTCACTGGTACTTTGAAGGTAGTACCCGTCTCATATACCGTAACATCCTCCACCCCAATCTCACCGAGCTGGACGGTGACAGTAACGGATCCGGGTGCGGCTGGCCCAATGGCATCACTAACTCCATAGGCGGTAATGGTTACGGTTGTCGTCCCGAAACTTCCGGCCGAGACATCACAGGCAACCTGTATTCTCCCGGAGGCGGTAGTTGAAGCGGTACTTGGGCTGGTTATACTGAGCAGGCCATCTGGAGTAGTGGTAAGACCGTTTGCCAGAACCGTCAGGCCAGAGGTATCGTAAGGAGAAGTTCCATTCACCCAGGTAAGGTCAAACGGAATAGAGGCAATTACCGAACCAGTGTTCCCATTGACCGTGACGACAACCGCACCATCGGTCGGTGACTCTATGCTCATCACAAATCCAACAGAGAAGCTCACCGAGGCACAGCCTGTATTGCCACAGAGGTCATTTACGCAGGCAGTTGCCGTATAACCGCCGTTTGCCACACCGGCGAAGGTTGCGGTAAACACCCCAGCGCTGTAAGTGGCGGCTATTGTGCCATAGGGACTGAGAGTAACTACGCCTGAGTTAGTATCCGGACCGCTTCCGCCATCACTCGCAGTGAACTTCACCACCACAGTATCAGTTGCAAGGAACTCGCCAAGTGTCGGCTGGGTGATGGTTACCGCCGGCCCGGTTATATCCACCGTGTAGACCCTTGCCGTCTCCACCCCAGGGTTAAGACAGGCATCACACTCAATGCACCGCAAGGTTATACCGGCAACTATTATCGGCGGAGCAGCCGGGGAGGTGCAGTCCGGTACACTCCCATCAGTCGTACAATGCTCCGGCCCACCCTCATCCGTGGTTACCGTTATCGACTCACCCACACAATACTCCCCATCCACCGGGCTCACTGCCGGCGAAGCCGGAGACACAGTATCCACTACTACACTATTCACCGTAGTAGCCGGGCCAACATTTCCGTAGGCATCGGTCACTACTGCATCAATTTTGTACACCCCATCGATGACCCCAATTACCGTAATCGGGAAGGAAGTCCCACTATTAGTATAGGTATAGGTGGCACTGGTCACCGTTACCAGAATAGTGTATGACGATATCTCAGTTACCGTGCCATGCACCACCACATTAACACTATCGACGCAGCTACCCATCGTCGGTGAGGTGATCACCACCTCAGGAGCTAATGAGTCCACAAAGACATTCACCAAAGCAGAGGAAAAATTGCCCGCCTCATCCCACACCGTGGCCACCAGGGTGTTGGGCCCCTGAGCGAGACCACTGATGCTCTCTTCCCAATCGGTAGTGCCTTCGGCCATTACCCCATTAACTACTACGTAATCTGTCCCGACCACTACATAATCTATTCCGACCACTACATAATCTATCCCGGAGGAAGGTTCAGGATCACTCGCAGTGCCCCTTACCACCACTATAGTCTGATCAAACATAGTGCCATCCGCCGGATCAGTAATGGTTATGCTTGGATTGACTGTATCCACTACTTCTTTTTCTTTTACTATACTTCCGCCGCAGTTAGTTAGCCATCCCAGAGCCAAAAATATTAAAATCAACCGGCCACTTCTCTTTAAATCCTTCATTATCCTCCTCCTAAAAAATGTCCACTCCTACCTTATCCGTCCCAGTATTGCCCGCCTCATCCAGGGCTGTGGCCTCCAGCGTATTGGGCCCCCCCTGAGTCAGACCAGCGATGGTTACTGTCCAATTTGCCCAATTGGTAGTGCCTGAGGCCACTTTCCCATTAACCACTACATAATCTATCCCGGAGGAAGGTTCAGGATCACTCACCGTGCCACTTACCACCACTGTAGTCGTATCAAGCGTAGCGCCATCCGCCGGATCAGTAATTTTTATGCTTGGATTGACTGTATCCACTACTTCTTTTTCTTTTACTATACTTCCACCGCAGTGAGTTAGCCCTCCCAGAGCCAAAAATATTAAAATCAATTGCCCACTTCTATTTAAACTTTGTCGAGTAAGCATTTTCAACAACCTCCTTTCCCCCCCCGATGCCCATCGGGGGGTTAACGCCACTAAATCCCCCCTAAACCCCTTTGAAAAAGGGAGTTAGGGGGGATTTTCATTATCCTCCTGCTAAAAGTGTTACTGCTTTATAATGGTGAACTCCACCCTCCGATTCTTTGCCCTTCCCATCTCGGTAGAATTATCAGCTATGGGAAGGCTTTCACCAAATCCTTTTGAGGTAAGCCGCTCGGGAGGAACTCCTCGGGAGATCAAATACTTCATTACGCTGGCGGCCCGGGCCTCGGATAATTTAAAATTAAAGGTATCCGATCCAACACTATCGGTATGTCCATCAACCTGAATCTTAATGTTAGGATTGTCAACCAAAATCTGAGCCACCTCATTCAAAAGTGAGTAGGAAACCGGGAGAATAGTTGCCTTCCCGCTCTTAAAGTGAATGGACTCGGCAATCTCTATCTTCTCTTTCTTTAAGATAACCCTTTTCTTCTTCGGCATGATTGGCAAAGGCGGGGGAGCCGCCTTCGGCTTCTCAGGAGGCTTTTCCGGCTTTAAAACAAAATTAACTCTATACGCTTTCCCGCTCTCCATATTAACTGCCTTAACCCCTTTTTTATAGCCTTGAGCTATCGCTGATACCTCATAAGTCTTGGTAGGGGTTGGTAGTTGAATTGGTATGTCGTAGTAGCCATTAACCGGATTGGTAGCCCCCGGGGATACTGCCGGATCTTCAAGAGAGATAACCGCGGCTAAAGGCTTGTTCTGAGGATCAGTCACAGTTCCTCTGATAGCACTGCGATAGGCCTTCTTCTTCATCTCAAAATCCAGAGTCTGGGTTTTATTAGCCTCTACTATCACTTTCTGGTTCTGAGGAAGATAACCCTTTTTGGATGCTACGATCTTAATCTCCCCGGGAGCAAACTCCGGGGTCATATACTCTCCGGTAACCGGATCGGTGGAGAGGTTTGTCAGACCAGTCCCTGCCATCGAAATAACCGCTCCTCCGATAGGCTTCAGGGTCTTAGCATCGAGCACCTTCCCTGAGACCTTCCCGGTGATAGGGGCTGGAGGAGCCTCCTCCCTGGCTAAAACCATCGCCGTTCCGGGTAAGAATGAATAACTTATCCCGGCAATAGCATTCCATTGGGGGTTAGTTCTAACCTCCTGCCTTTTTTTAGTAACGCTCAAATCACAGGCAAGGTCTATTGCCAGGCCCTTGACCGGGGTTAATCGAAAACCAGGGGTAACCCTCTGCGGGCTTCGGCTATAAGAGTAACCACCTTCATTGAAGCGATCGGTAGTGCCACTGTCGTCGCTATCTATGATCTGCTCGGTGGTATATTCCACAAAAAATGTCAGTTGATCCGTAGGAACCTCCAGCCCTAAGGCCCCCAATACCTGGTCATCACGAATTATTCCCAGGGCAAAATCTTGCTCCTCAGGTCCGGGGGGAAGGATTTTCATCGATTTATCCTTATAATAACCAACATTCAGATGAACTCTTAAGGGAATATCTCTGGCTTCGCTCAGATCCAGGGTCCACAAAATTCTACCTCCGCCACTGATAGCACCAGATTCATAACCAACCTCCTCACTTTTACCTAAAAATCGCATAAAACCATCTAAGCCAACCCCGATCCCATCCTCAGACATATAACCCACCTTCAGCCCACTCTGAAGATTACCAACGCTAGTAACCAAGAAATCTCTTGGAGAATTCTCAAGGGTATGCTGTCTAAAAGCACTCGAGAGAGAGAATTCTATCCAATCGGCAAACCCAGCGGTAAATGTCCCGGAGCCATTAAAACTCTTATTGTTGGTATTAAGCGCCAGCAAATCTTCTGAATAAAAATATTGCCCGTGAAAACCCAAACCGAAGCTACCCTTAACCATTGGCCTGACTGAAACTGTTCGCAGGAGACCAGTTCCTCCGCTCAACCCCGGAGCTATAGGAGCACCCCGGGCAGGATCAATATTAGTCATTGCCACTAAAGAAACCACTACTCCCCCAATTAGAATAATTCTCTTCATTTTTCTCCCTCCTTACTACTCATTTTAAATAAAATTTTACCTTAACTAACAGCCAATATCAAGTTTTATATTAGATCATATTCTTCAATCTTTGTCAATGATGAATATCACAAAACTTTTCCCGAAAATCTGTGTCTTTTTGTCGAGTAGGCATTTTCAACAACCCCCTAACCCCCCCGATGGCCATCGGGGGGGTTAGGGGGGATTTTCATTTCACATGCTCCGGGAGAGAATCACCACCCCAGAGCAGATTACCAGAACCCCAATCAATCTGGTAAGGTCTAAATGTTCCCCCAGCACTAACCAGGAGAAAAACACAATCAGCACATAGTTGAGGCTTATCATCGGATAGGCGAAACTTAGATCAACCCGGGACAGAACAATTAGCCAGACTATAAATCCAACGACATAAAGACCCAGGCCAAACAAAATTATCGGACTAAGAGCAGCTTTGCCTATAAGTGATAGGATATTACTCAGGTCAATGGTATCTACCCTGCCGATCCGGTTCATCCCGGTCTTCAGGCTGAGCTGCCCACCCAGGCCAATAATTATCGCAAGAAATATCAAAAACAGCGATTTTGTCATACATAACCTCCCTTTTTCCTGATTTATCGGGATATTAGGAACATTTTCAGGACAAATAATAACATTCCCGGGAAATAAGGTCAAATGAGGAGACAATATACTGGAATGATCAAATCCCAATGACCAAATCCCAAAAAGAGAATTAATTCGTATAATTCGTGAAATTCGTGGTTCGAATCCCAAATCCCAAAAAGAGAACTAATTCGTATAATTCGTGAAATTCGTGGTTCAAATCCCAATGATTAAATCCCAATTTTTGTATAACCAGAAAAATGGCAAAAAAAAGCTATCGAAGGAACCTGCTCCGATAGCTTGAGCAATATCCTTGCCCGCGGTCAAGGCATCACAGCGGATTTTCCGCTTACCGCTTTTCCTTCCCGAATATTTTTGCGGATAATGTAGAATAAGGGAAGGCCGAAGTAAATCCCGATTACGATCATGCTAATCAGCCAGTGATGGTTCTGGAAGATACTAAGGGCATTGCCACTCTCAAACTCTTCATAGGTTCCGACTACGCTCAACCTCCTGATGGGCAGGTAAAAGCAGAGTAAACCCAGGATTCCCACTCCCATCACCCCTCGGGCCGCTCTAATTTGATCCCTTTTGATGAAATACTGGGCAAGGATGAAGCCCAGCACCATTAAGAGAAAATAGCCCCCAACGGCGAGCACACTCCACCAGTTTGAGTGAGCTTGAGGATTGAGGAAATACATCCAGCTCCAGGCAGGGAAATAATAGATCAGGTAAATCCCGATAGGGACGAAAACAAAAAGCTGGAACAGAGCTGCCCGGAGGAAATAGCGATGCCGGAAAGTGCTTTCGGTACCCTTCAGCGATCGCGCCCCGGTAAGGGCAAATAATGCTCCTAGGAAAAGGCTGGTAAATAGATCAATTGGAACTGTTTTAATCACCCCCCTTCCTTAGCCTACTTCGCCGTAGTCCCGATGTCCATCGGGACGAAGGCTGAATCGGAAAAGCTTGCAATTAATAACTACCTTAAAGGGATTTAGCAGGAAAGTCAATAGCTGGTCACTGAATCGGGTCAGAGCTGCCGAGCCCGAATTTTAATTGACGGCCTTTTATTTGTATGGTAAAAATTCTTTGGGGTTAACGGTTAGCTCAGGAAGTATTGTTAATGGATGTTAAATCTCAACTTGAAATATTTCGCCGAGGAGTGGTAGAGATCCTCCCTACTGAAGATGACCTGGTGAGAAAACTTAAGGGAGATCGGCCCTTAAGAATCAAGCTGGGGGTAGATCCTACTGCCTCAGATTTACATTTAGGGCACTGTGTGCCGATTCAAAAGCTAAAACAACTGCAGAATATTGGACACGAAATTTACTTCCTCATTGGCAATTTCACCGGACAGATTGGCGATCCTTCCGAACAGTCCAAAACCAGGCCAGCACTTAGTGAGAAAGAAGTTATGGAGCATGCTAAAACATACCTCGATCAGGTTTTCCGGATACTAAACAAAAATAAAACTAAAGTAGTTTACAATGCCGACTGGTTCAATTCAATGACATTTAAGGATGTGATCAAATTAGCTGCCCAGACCACCGTTGCCCGGATGCTGGAAAGAGACGATTTTGAGAAGCGATATAAGAGCAAGGTGCCTATTCACCTCCACGAATTCCTATATCCGATTATGCAGGCATATGATTCGGTGGTACTTGAGGCCGATCTTGAAATTGGTGGTACTGATCAGAGATTCAATATGTTGACCGCAAGGGATTATCAGGAAAAGTATGGGCAGGAACCTCAGGTAATTTTACTCCTGCCGATCCTGACAGGAACCGATGGCAGCCTTAAGATGTCAAAGACCTATGGCAATGCTATTGGGATAACCGAGCCCCCTCTCGAGATGTTCAGCAAAGTAATGTCCGCCCCGGACACATTGATGATTCAATGGTTTGAATTGCTTACCGAGGTTCCTATTAAGGAAATCCACGCCTTTGAGGAAAAGCTCGGATCCGGAGCTATTCATCCCAAAGATCTAAAGAAAATACTCGCTGCGGAGATAGCGAAAGTCTTCTATCCTGAAGCCAAGGCCCAAGCGGCAAGATCCGAGTGGGAACGAATTCATGAAACCAAAGAGTTTGAAATTCCGGAGGTAATAGAAGAGGTCCGGGTGCCGGTTACAAAACTTAAAGATGGGAAGATCTGGGCAGTTGAATTAATTGACTCTTTAGGCTTCCGAGGCAAGAAGGGGAAGAAGATTTCCCGAAGCGAGATCAG
>JAUWWP010000578.1 GCA_030616835.1 Deltaproteobacteria bacterium
AGAGTTTTATCAACCACTAAAGGGTCACCACCGAATGATTCGGGTTAAACTCAATTCTACCAGAAAGTACACCACCATTCAAGAACTCCAAGTGGGCCTTGCCTTTTTGCTTGACATCACTTAAATAAAAAAATAGAATATAAGTAGTTTGAAACCCTGATCTTAATAGATCATGCCGAAGTGGCGGAACTGGTAGACGCGCTAGGTTCAGGACCTAGTGGACGCAAGTCTGTAGGGGTTCGAGTCCCCTCTTCGGCACCAGAATTAAGAAAAGCAGGTATTTATGTCTCCTCGGAGGGAAAAAGAGGTTAAAAAAGAGACAAGAAGAGAGCCCCGGGTAAGCATCTTTGTCCGGGTTGATTTTAAAGATAAGGAAGATTTTATCTTTTATTATTCGAGGAACTTAAGCAAGGGAGGAATTTTTATTCAAACCGTAGATCCCCTGCCTCCGGGAACCCCGATAATCCTGCAGCTAACCCTTCCTGGTAATCCCCAGCCCCTGGAGATTGAAAGTAAGGTTGTCTGGAGCAGAAAGGATGAGGAAGAAGGAACTAAGGTCATTCCTGGGATGGGAATCCAGTTTCTCAGGCTTGATGATCAGAGTAAAAAATTATTGGACGATTTCTTAAAAGGAAAGGGTTAAAAATCCCCTAATTTTTAATTACTTCTTCAGATTTCCCTAAATCCAGTCTTTTTTACACCTCGCCGATAGTTTCATAATTATATATTTTGTACTTAATATTTGCACACCGGCGCTCAGTGCTCACTTCGATTAGCCCTTCTCAATAATTGTATCCTTACCCCAGTCCCTATCATCCCGGTTTGGATAGTCGAGATTGTAGTGGAGTCCCCGGCTCTCCTTTCGGATCATCGCTGAGCGGATAATAAGGTCAGCTACGGTAGCGATATTTCTCAGTTCCAGCAGGTCACCGGTAATGATGAAGTCCCAGTAATACTTAGAGATCTCCTCCTGAAGGATCCCGATGCGGCGCTGGGCGCGGGCCAGGCGTTTATTGGAGCGGACGATCCCGACATAATTCCACATAAAGCGACGGATCTCATCCCAGTTTTGGGCCACCACAATTGATTCATCGCTATTTACTGCCCTCCCCGGATCCCAGGCCGGGATATCTCCGGAGGGAATATCAATTCCTGGTAGCTCAGTGCTGGCCTTCAGATAAGCCCGGTTAGCAAAGACTATGGCTTCTAACAAGGAATTGCTGGCCAGACGATTAGCTCCGTGAAGTCCGGTATGAGCTACCTCCCCGCAGGCATAAAGCCCCTTGATTTTGGTCTCCCCGTAAAGGCCGGTCACCACCCCTCCGCAGAGGTAATGGGCAGCAGGAACTACCGGGATCGGCTCCTGGGTAAT
>JAUWWP010000462.1 GCA_030616835.1 Deltaproteobacteria bacterium
CGAATTACACGAAGAAATTTTCCTTTTGGGATTTGAACCACGAATTACACGAATTACACGAAGAAATTTTCCTTTTGGGATTTGAACCACGAATTACACGAATTACACGAAGAAATTTTCCTTTTTGGGATTTGAACCACGAATTTCACGAATTACACGAAGAAATTTTCCTTTTGGTAGTTAGCCTTGCTCCGCTGAAGCTTCGCGAAGGCGAGGATTTGCTCATTGGATTGCTCTGCTTATTATCTCGGTCAGATCGATCATCTTCAGGGGGGAGTTGGCGGCGGCTATTCCTCCGGCAAAGTTCTGAAAGCAGAAGGGACAGGTGGAGACAATCCCCTCAGCTCCGGTTTCTTCAGCTTCCTTTATCCGGAGAGCTACTGTTTCTTGAGCAAACTCGGGGAATCCTGCCCGGACCCCTCCTCCGGCCCCGCAGCACCAGCTATTCTCCCTCGTCCTTCTCATCTCCACTAAATTGATCCCCTTGACACTCTTAAGTATCTGCCGGGGCTCATCATATACCTCCCGGTGTCGGCCGAGGTGGCAGGGGTCATGGTAGGTCAGGGTCAGCTCCACTTTTTTCTTAAAGGAGAGCCTTTTTTGTTGAAGCAGGCGCTGGACAAACTGGGAGCTGTGCACCACCTCGGCATTTATCTTTCCTACTGACGGGTAATCCTGGGTAATTGTTTTATAGCACCCGGCACAGGAGGTAATGATGGTCTCCACTCCGAGCTGGTTAAATCGTTCAATATTCTCCTCGGCCAGCCTCCGGAATACCTCCCGATCGCCGATCCTTAAAGCTACCGAGCCGCAGCACACCTCCTCGCTGCCCAGCCAGCCAAAGTCAACCCCGGCCCTCTGGAGGGTTTCCACGGTTGCCCGGGCAACCTGATGGAGCTGGGGATCAAGCTCAGCAGTACAGCCTACGTAGTAAAGCACCCGGGCCTTTTCTTTATTTAAATCCTTGACCTTCAAACCCCGGGCCCATCTCTCCCGGGCCTGACGGGGCTGAACCCAGGGATTGTTGTAATTCTTGATACTCTCCAGCAGGTGTCTCTGCTCGGGCATTGGTCCGTAGCCCTGCCTGACTGCCTCGGCCCGAAGGGCTTCAAAGATATCTACTGTGTGCTCACCAACCGGAAGAGTGCACTGGATCTTACAACTCCCGCAGGTTGTGCAGGCATAAAGTTTTTTGAGCAGCGACGGATCGGCAAAAGAAAGCTTCCCTTCTGCCAGCCCCCTTCCAATCCAGATCTTCCCACTCGAATAGTAGGGCTCAAAGGAAAACCTCTCTCCGGCAGGACAACTGGGAAGATAGAGGCCGAAGATATACTTGCAGGTCCCGCAGCGAAGGCAGCGGTAAAACCAGGGCTTTGCTTCCTCGTAATCGAGCATTGCAGTTAAGGGTCAACCCAGATAGATGCGTTAATGTAAGAGGTTAATTCCTTCAACAGGCTCATGACAAATTGACTTAACTTCCATCGGTTATTAGTTATTAGGTTGCGCTGCTCGTTTCGTCTTTTCCTTCGACAGGCTCAGGACAGGCGTCATAAGGTTGCGTTTTTCCTTACGATCTTGGCTTTTTGATTTCATCCATAACCGCTTTACGAATTCCGATACGAGTTGCGTAACCACAACCGATCAACCCAACCGATCCTCCGATATGGCTCAGAACAAGTAATTTTGATGTTCACGCATTATTTGGGATAAATTATAAGCCCCAGTTTCCCGGATTCATTATCCGGTTGGGATCCAGGGTATTTTTAATGGTCTTCAGCAGCTTAACCCAGTTTGGATCTGCCCTCTTCATAATAAGCTCAGCAGCCCAGGGTGGTGCTTTGTAAGGAATGAATCCCAGGTCTAGAAGGGTCTCCGCCATCTCCCGGCAGAGCTCTCTTACCTTCCTTACCTGTTCAGGATCGCTCTTGTCGAAAGGGGCAATGAAGCGCAACACCTGATAGTGGCCCCCTTTCATTGGGCGGGTGACCAGAAGTGGAGGGAATCCGTATTTTTCCATAACTGCAAAGACCTTTTTAGTCCCTTCCTCCGACTTGCTCATCGGCCCGTAAGATCCCACCCAGGTGAATCCTCCTCCGCCGTAATCAATTAGAAAGTCCAGGGTAGTGGGAAACTCGGCCAGCTTCAGATAATCAGGATTGATCTTGACCAGGTCATCCACCAGCAGCGGCGGCTCCAGCTCGATCCCTTTATCCTTAAGCTCTTTGATAATATCGCTGACCATCTCTTCCTTAAACTCCATCTCCTTTTTACTATCTCCCGAGAAGTCAAGATAGGCGCCCAGCTCCGGCTCATCTGGCGACTTAGTGATCCCTACCCTCCGGGCCAGCATCATCTTTACTGCCGGCCAGGAAAACCCGGCGATATCATCGTAAAGCTGAGTCCAGGCGCAGCGGCGGACAAAGGCATAAAAGCTATCAATATCATAGGCCATAACAAACATTCTTTTTCGATACTTATATTTCGGGCAGATCTGCACCGCCATCTTGGTGACGATCCCGGTAGTCCCCTGCCAGCTAATAAAAAGCCCGGCCAGGTCCGGAAGGGGTGCCCGGCCAAACCAGAATTTGCTCACCGCCGC
>JAUWWP010000073.1 GCA_030616835.1 Deltaproteobacteria bacterium
AGAATTCAACATCAGAGAATGAAGTTGGGGGGGAGATTCCCACTATTGCCTTAACCCTTTCATCCTTTAATGCTGCCCGCAACCCCACCCAGGCCCCAAAAGAATAGCCCACCAGACATATCGTTTCAACTTCAAGTATGTCGGTTCCTGCTAGAAAATCGATTGCTCCCCTGACATCCTCCACTTCTCCTACTCCATTATCGTAGCTTCCCTCGCTTTGACCTACACCCCGAAAATTGAAGCGCAGGGCAGCAAAGCCCTTCTCCACTAATTCTTGAGCTACAGCGGTTACCACATTATTGTTTAAATCCCCGCCGTATTGGGGATGCGGGTGGCAGATTATCACTCCGGGATAGTGGTCGGAGCCGGGCGGGAATGAAATAATTCCCTCCAGCCGGAGCCCTTTGGTGGTATTAAAAAATATTTCTTTCTGCCGAAAAGCCATCATTAATAAATCCCATCATTCAGCAATGCTCAGGACAAGATGACCAAATTCTAAATCCCAAATCCTAAATCCTAAACAAATTCAAAATTCAAATATTAAATGTTCAAAACAGTTCCTTCGCCCTCGCCAAAGGCTGGGCTCAGGACAGGGCTCAGGATACGGCAGGACAGGGCTTTGAACCCGATCCCCTGCTATTCCCTACTATTCCTTACCACTCCTTGCTATTCCCTGAACTAAATGCACTTTGCAATTTAAAATCTCCTCCTTCATAGATCAGATAGGAATGTTGTTCCCGGCAGTATCCTAAATTCACATATAGCCTCTCTCTTCCGCCTATGTTCATACGGAAAAAATCTGGTTGATGAGAGTGGCCCAGGATCACCACATCAAAGCCCTGCTCGAATTTGTTGAGGGCAAACTCCCGGAATATTCTTTGATAGTCTTCTCCTCCCGGTTCCTTACTTTCCCTGCTGGTCCGGGAAAACATGTATGCCAGCTTCCAGCCTACTGTATCCGGAAGGGCCCTCAGGAGGTAAAAGACTAACTTGTTTCGCAGAAAGATTCTAAATGCTCGATAGCGGTAGTCCTTAGAATTTACCAGGTCACCATGAGCAAGGTAAATCCTTTTATCCTCCAGCTCCATTTCCAGAAAATCGGGATAGATCTCGGCCTTTAGGTCATAGGAGAAGAAACTTCCCAGAAAGAAATCGTGGTTCCCTTCCAGGTATTTGATCCTGATTCCCTTCTCTTTTATCTCCAGGAGCTTATCCAGAATGGGACGATACTGCTCAAATGCCTTCTTGTTATTACCCATCCAGAAGTCAAAGAGATCACCCAGGATAACCAGTAAATTGGTATCCTCTTTTATCTGGTCAAGAAAATTCACCAGAGTTTGCTGATTCTTATCAGCAAGACCCTGCAGATGGGTGTCTGCGATAAATATGGCCTTCACCGTAATCCTATTCCAGTTAAGGGCAAATCATTTACTGCGCAGGAAACAATCGTCCGGAATGCCCAGCTCTTTTCTTTTCTGTGAGGTTTTTCTGATGAATTCTCGGGTGAGCATGTCATTGTATCCACTCACCGGGATCAAACCGGGGATTTGAGAGCAGAAGAACCGATTAAGCCTCTCAATAAATATCTCCCTGATATATTTTCCAAACATCGAGGAAAGAGCAATCGGAAAATGTCTCTCATCCCCATCCTTGATAAATTGGACTGTTCCCAGAGAATCGAACCGGTACGAAGACAAATCGCTTTGTCCTATTTCTTGCCTGCCCCGAAAATTATTCAGGAAGGAAAAATATCCCCGGTAGTTGATGGTTCCTCCGATCTTTCCACAGAGGTATAAAATCTCCCCTTCGTATTTCTGATGGTAGTATTTAATCAAATCCTCAAAAAGGCTGAAATCCAATCTGTTTTTATTGTCTCTGACTCTCTCGGTGCTTAGCCAGGAATTAAAATTATAAGGGCAGCACAGTATCGTCTTTACCTCCCGGACCTTGATCATCCCCTGGTTTATTTTTTCCGCAACTTCAGTTAGATCACCTTCCTGATACCAAAAAGGAAGGTTAAAATCCGGCTTCCAGCACATAATCTCAGAATTTTCTCCACAATTTCTTTTCAGTTCGTTAAGATTACTCAGTAGAATAGGGGACAGGAAATCATTGGCCTTTCCTGGGGGTTGCTTAAGGAGGTAGTAATAGTAGCCAAGTACACTCTTTTCACCTTTGGCTTTATTCCTCTGGCTGAACACCTTTTTGCTGTCATTAATAATCAATCCTGGAACTGAGGCCTCCTCCCAGAATCTTGCCGGATGATAGGCTCCTTCAATTTCAAAGATGCTCCCGGTAACAACCAAAGGGCCAAGCCGCGGACCCAGGCCGTTTTCATCGATTCCTACAACATACATTTTAGAAAAATCCAAATGACAAAGTTCAAATGTCAAATCAAATCCAAAATCCTAATGACAAAATCCAAATCCCCTTCGATAAACTCAGGACAAGGCTTCGAAACGCCCCGATGGGCATCGGGACTCCTCAGGAGTTCGGTTTGTTTCGTGTAATTCGTGAAATTCGTGGTTAAAATCCCAATTACCTTCGACTCCTCTCAGGACATAGCTTCGAGACGCCCTTCGTTACGCTTTGCTCCTTCCGTAGTCCTGAGGAGGACGAAGTCCGTCCCGAAGGGCTCAGGAGTTCGGTTTGTTTCGTGTAATTCGTGAAATTCGTGGTTCAAATCCCAATCCTTAAACAAACTCTATCCCCATTTCCGGTTCGGCGATCTTTTTGAAAACCAGATCCAAAGTATAAATTCCTACACCGTTCAGTTTAGCCAGAACCGCCAGGTAGCAATCCGCCAGGCCTAAGGTAATTCCTTTCCTTCGCAAGCGATACGATAGCTTTCCGGCCTCATCCCAGATTCCGGGAGGCTCCGAAAGTCGGGGAAATGCCTCCATAGATTCCGCGAGATCCCGCAGCTCAGCATCATTCCGGGCTCCCTGAAGGAGCTCTGCTATTATCAGGGAAGCGATTCTAATCCGATCCGTCTGGATGAAAGACTTGATCTGGCCAACCACCTGGGGATCACCCCGGAAAAAAGAGATCCAGACGGAGGTATCTATCAGTACAGGGATCAATTCTGCCTTCCTAATCTCCGCCATATTATTTCCTGCCTAGCCGGGGGTCGTCGTCCCGATTACTCTCTATTCCCTCCACAAACTTTATCTTGCCCACCATATCAATAACCTTCTCCCGCTTTCTTTTCATAATCTCATCCTCGACCGCACTACGCACTGCCTTGGTTTTGTTCTTTGCCCCGGTCACATTGAGTAATTCATTCTCCAGTTCGGAGGGAAGCGTTATCGTTGTTCTCATAAAAATACCTCCATTTTTTATGCTAAATTTAACATATAATATCAGATAAATTCGCACAAGTCAAGCATGTTTTTTTCAAAGGATGTTTTTTTCAAAGGATGGAGGTCAAATGGAGGTCAAATGTATTTTCCCTTCGACTTTGCTTCCTTTAGCTTCGCTTCCTTCGAATTCGCTCAGGACAAGCAGGACAGGATTACAAATTCCCCCTCACCCTGGCCCTCTCCCCAACAGGGGAGAGGGGAAGCAGGTCCTACTTCGCCAAGGCTACGTAGGACAGGCAGGCTTTTAGCCCTTCTTAATCTCCTCCAAGAACTTCAGGGATTTCAAATCCTTATTTATCTGATAGCTGATAAATTTTGGGAGTATCTCCCGACTTTCCTCCAGGGCCTTCTGGGAGAAGGCCAGGTGGGAGAGCTTATCAAGATCCAAATTAAGGGCCTGGCTCAGGGTTCGGGCAGTCCCGGCAGATAAAGGCAAAACCCCCCCCTCTTTCTCCCGGCACTCCGGGCAGATGATTCTTCCTCTTCTGAGGCTGAATCCTGAGCTACCTTCTTTTACCCTCTGTTTGCAAAGGGCGCATCGCTCCAGGTTCGGACGATAGCCCAGAAAGGAAAGCAGGCGGATCTCAAAGATACGAAGTAGTTTTTCACTGATCTCCCCCGCCTCGATCAGGGAGAGAAAATGGATAAGGAGCTCAAAGACCCCCGGGCTTTTTTGCCTCTCCGCGGTCATCTCCCTGATTAGCTCCAGAAGATGGCTGGCATAAGCGATCTTTACCAGATCCTCCCTGATTCGTGCCCAGGGGCTAATAAGATCGCAACTCTCTACCCTTACCAGACTGGAGATTTGTTTCTCAAAAAAACTAAGCTTGACATGAGTGAAAGGCTCCAGGCGATTGGGAAACCTCTTCTTGCTTCTTTTGGCCCCTTTGGCTATTCCCCGGATCTTTCCGAACTCGGAGGTATAGAAGGTAACTATCCGGTCTGATTCGCCGTAATCAATGGAGCCGATAACTACTGCGGGAGTTTGGTGGAGGGGCATAGAAGGAGAATTAATCCCAAATAATTAATGTAGGGGCCGGCGTCTCTGTCGGCCCGAAGAATATGGGTGGACACGGAGGTTCACCCCTACAATCCGTCATAGGCGGATTATACCAAACAGGTACAAATAAATTGTTAATATACCAATAATTCGGATATTTACGCATAAGCCTACTTCGCCATAGTGGCTACGAAGGCTGAATCTGGGTTAATCAGGTAAAATATTTCAACAAAAGGGTAGCTGTTCCCAGATAGATAGAGATTCCGGTAATGTCGTTTGTGGTAGTAACGAAGGGGCCTGAGGCAATGGCCGGGTCGATCCCCATTTTTTTAAAGAAGGAGGGAGCTAGCACGCCGATAATAGAAGCCACGATCATTGCCATCACCATCGCCAATCCCACAGCCAGACCCAGAACCGGTTTGCCATGCCAGAACAGAGCAACTAATCCTACTAATGTCCCACATATTAGCCCGGCCAGCAGACCTACCAGGATTTCTTTGGATAATACTCGACCCAGGCCAGTAGTATCGATTCTTCCGGTGGCAAAGCCTCTTACCATAATTGCCGAAGATTGGGTTCCCAGGTTTCCTCCCATCCCGGTAATCACCGGGATAAAGGTAACCAGAGCCAGAATCTCATGCAGGGCCATCTTGAACATCCACATTAAGTATCCGGTGACGAGACCCCCGATTAGATTGGTCAATAGCCAGGGCAGGCGGAAACGGGAGATCTTGAAGATCTGATTACTGTAAACCAGATCCTCCACCTCGGTGCCACCCATCCTTAAAAAGTCCTCCGAGGCCTCCTCCTGGATGACATCGACAATATCATCCACCAGTATTCTGCCCACCAATCTTTCCCTCTCATCCACGACCGGGAGTGAAACAATATCATATTTCTCGAATACCCGGGCTACCTCTTCCTGGTCCATATTTACATCAACCTTAATTGGTGATTCCATTATTCGGGAAAGCTGGGTATCAGGCTGAGCGAGGATCAACTTCCGCAGGGGCAGTACTCCCACCAGTCTCCTGTCGCGATTGACTACAAAAATATTATGGAGATCCTCTACCTCTTCCGAGAGTGACTGGATTTCTCTGATCGCTTCTTCTACGGTACCATTCTGATTTACCGCCACCATCTCCGCCTGCATTATTCCGCCGGCGGTATCATCACCATATTTTGAAAGCATTTCAACTTCTTCGGAGTCCTCTTTATCTATTCTTGATAGGATGGTTTTTGCCTCATTTTCCGGAAGATCGGCCAGGAAATCAGTAGCATCGTCTGACTCCATCTCATCAACTATTTTTGAGAGCCGGTCTTTCTGGATGGAGGCTAAGATTTCCTCCCGGGACGGCTTACTAATTTCAACAATAACATCGGAGGCAATCTCAACCTCCAGCAGGGAAAAGACCTTCTTCTTTCCTGCTTCATCCAGATGCTCAATGCTCTCGGCGATATCTGCCGGATGAAGCTCTTTGAGGAGCCGGAAGAGCTCCTCATCCTTCCCTTCTCTGATCAGATCCTCAATTTCCATTTCCATATGCTCTTTATACACTAGCTATTGTGCGTTATACATATCCGATGATTCTTTTTAAGTTAGCATAGGGTTTCAAAGTATGTCAAGGTGGACGGAGCTTCCCCGAAAATCCTTCAAGTAGGGGCAATTCATGAATTGCCCCGCATATCCAATGGGGGGGACGATAAAAAGGTAGGCTCTCTGACTGATTTGAGGGCGGGATAGCGCTGGATGCCTGCCGGCTTTTTGCCGACAAGCATCCAGCATATGACTCGCTTAAGAAGAATTAGCCAATAGCAGATGGCTGATTTAAATCCTTACTTCAGCTCCTTTCGGGTGAAATCGAGAATCCGGCGGGCGACGATCAATGTCTGGATCTGCCCGGTCCCCTCGAAGATGTCGTTGATCTTGGCATCCCTGATCCACTTCTCGAGCAGATATTTCCGGGAATATCCCAGAGGTCCCAGGATCTCTACCGCCTTCAGAGTAGCCCGGGTTGCCGCCAGCCCGGACTTAGCCTTACCCATTGCCGCCTCCAGGTTATTAGGAATCTTATTATCCAGCATCCAGCATGCCCGCCAGTTTAGCAATCGGGCCGCATGGAGATTGGTCTCCATTTCCATAAAGTCTCGCTCAACCGCGGTAAGCTCAAAGGAAGAGGCCCCATAACGGATCTCAATACCCTCCTTCTCCAGAGTCTCCCGGGTGAAGTCCAGGGCTGCCCGCCCCACGCCGATTGCCATTGCCGCCACCATAGGACGGGTTGCATCAAATGTAGCCATTACCCCTTTGAATCCTTCGGTCTTGGTCTTATCAATTACCTCCGGGCTCCCCAGGATATTATCATAGGGTATCCGGCAGTCTTCAAAGACAATGGAAGCGGTATCGGAGGCCCTAATCCCCAGTTTATGCTCGACCTTGGTAACCTTCATTCCCGGGGCTCCCTTTTCTACTATGAATGCCTTGATCCCAGCCCGACCCGCTGACTTATCCACCGTGGCCCAGACCACTACGAAGCCGTCCGATTCCTGGGCCGCCATCAGTCCACTGGTAACAAAAATCTTCTCCCCGTTGAGGACCCAGTAATCACCATCCCTGGCCGCAGTAGTAGTGATGGCAGCAGTATCCGAGCCGCAGCCGGGCTCGGTGATCGCCATTGCACCCCAGATCGGTTTTTCTCCTTTAAACCGACTTAAGAAGCGATCCTTCTGTTCCTCGGTCCCGGTGGCTTGAATGGCAGCTCCCCCCAGGCCGGGTCCGGAGAGGCAGAGCATAAGACCGGCGTCTCCCCAGGTCAACTCCTCAGCGAGGATCGCTGCCATTACATTTCCAGTAACCGGGCCTTCCTCTTTCTTTTCCCCCTCTTTTTTCTCCTTCTTTCTTGAGCGGGGCGTTGCCATAACCCCAGTACCCCCGGTCATCGCGTGCATCATATTAATTAGCTCCCAGGGCTTTTCGTGTTCCCTCTCATCGAATTCCCGGGAAATGGGACGCAGGCTGTTAACCGAAAACTCGTGGATCATCTTTTGCATTTGCTTTATATTGGGAGGGATCTCGAAGTCAATCATTTTCCTTTACCTCCTTTTATGGTTACTGTTACTTCAGGGAATAGCCCTTCGACAAGCTCAGGACATGGCAGGGAGTAGCAAGGAATAGAAGGGAATAGCAGGGACTTGAGCCCTTGAACCCTTGAATCCTTGAACCCTTGAATCTTATCTATTGACATTTGGATTTAATTCCCTGTGCATGCGGGAAAATTTGTGATGAGCCTTAAATCATTACCATACCTTCAAGGGTAGCAAATCCCCGGCCGTTACGGAACCATAGCTCCACCGGATGCTCCCGAATATATCCGTGGCCTCCAAGTACTTGCACCCCCCAGTCGGTTACTTTCAAGACCATATCCGCTGCATACCTCTTGGTCAAATAGGCCTCCCTGGTGGCATTCTCACCCCGGTCCATCTTCCAGGCTACCTCCCAGGTCATCAGCCGGGTAGCATCGATCTCGATCGCCATTTCCGCCAGCATAAAGGCAATTGCCTGACGGGAGGCGATCGGCTCCCCGAAGGCTACTCTCTCTTTGGCGTAGTCCCGGGCATACTCAAAGGAAGCCCGGGCAACCCCCACTGCCATCGCTGCCAGCCCGATCCGGCAGTAGTCAATCAGCTTTTGAAAGTCGGCCCGGCGTTCGCCCCCCAGCCGATTCTCCCTCGGTACCCGGCACTCCTGCAGAGTTAACTCATTGGTCTCCAGTGCCTTCAGCCCCATACTCTTCTCCCTTTCCTTTACCGTCAGGCCACTGGTGCCCTTCTCCACAATGAATCCATCCACCCCGGAATAGCCAGCCCCCCGGGCAGTAGCAGCAAAGATTAGAAACAAATCGGTACTGCCTCCCAAAGGAGTATAGCACTTCTCTCCATTAATCACATATTCATCCCCTTCTCGGTGAGCAGTGGTGAATATAGACCCGGGGTCAAAGGTCATTCGGGGTTCCATTACCGTTAGGGTCCCAGCCTTAAATTCGTCAGTACAGAAGAGGGGTAGATATTTCTTCCTCTGCTCTTCGCTTCCCATCTCCAGCACCGGTAGGGCAAAGAGGCTGGGAGAAAGAAGGTGAATGGCCAGGGCTAAATCTCCCCAGGCCATTTCCTCGGCAACGATCGTTCCGGAAAGGACCGAACGCTCAGCCCCGTAGCCCCCAAACTCCTCCGGTAGCATATTGCGGAGCAGACTAAGCTCATGGAACTTCTTTACTAACTGTTCGGGAACCTCCACTTTTTCGTCACAATCATGAGCGATATTGCGCAGCTCATTGGTGGCGAAATCAGCCACCATATCCTTGATCATCTTTTGTTCCTCACTAAGATCAAATGAGATCATCTTTCCTCCTTCCTTATGGAGCCTTGAATTTACCCCGTTAGAGTTCAATTCCTGAACCTGTCAGGAACAGGCTTATTGAATCCAATCCGCCTTTTTTCTAACGGGGTTCACTTGGCAACCTCAGTATAGGCTTCTTTAATAACCACATCTCCCTTTTGAGTAGTGGTCTCCAATCCGACAATCAAGCGGTCATTGCTCTCTCCTTTTTCCCAGCCGATTGTGGTCAGGGTATCACCCGGCAATACTGGCTTGGAAAAGCGGACGCTTAATTTCTTCAGCCTTAAGGGATCGCCACTACAGACACTATCCACTACCGCCTTCTGGACAAGGGCCATAGAGCCCAGCCCTTGCAGGATAATCCCGGGCAGTCCCACTGCGGTGGCGAAGTTGTTGTCAACATGGATCGGATTGTGGTCGCCGGAGGCTTCAGCATAGATATAGGTCTGGCCGTAGAGGACCTTCATGGTCTCCTCAAGAAGCTTCTTGGAGCGGTCTTCGGGCGGAGCAGGTTTCTTCTCCGGTTTCTTACCAGAGCCACCACCACGAACAAAAAACCCAATAACTTGCCGGGCCACTACCTCCCCATTTGTGTCCTCGGTTTCCACTCCCACCTTCAGCAGCTCACCAGTACCCTTGTCAAGGATGTCGAGAATTGAGGATGTGCTTTTGAGTTTACTCCCCGGAATCAGGGGCTTAAACCATTCAATCTCCTGTTCTCCATGAAGCAGCATGGCATAGTCTACATTGAGATCGCCGTCGAACAGGGGCAAGGAAATAACGCTCCCCCCTATTTCCTTCGAGACAATGTACATCGGAGGAGCAACTATC
>JAUWWP010000506.1 GCA_030616835.1 Deltaproteobacteria bacterium
CAGTGCGATATTTTGACAATCAAATAAGTATGCGATATAATTAAAGATCTATTAATTTCTTTGAGTTAAAGGTGGATAAATGGCCGAGAAGCCTACCCATATCGGAAAACACCTGAAGGCAGTTCCCGAATCGCCTCCCGTGAGCCTGGGGTTTTCCCTTGGCCTGATTGAGGGTCGGGGAGTCCTGAGTCTCAAGAAAGCGACTCTCTTTGATGCCCTTCATATCGATAATCTGGAGATGGAGATCCTAGATCTTACCTTTCCGGTTGAGATCACCAGAGGGGCCGAAGCATTCCGGGATACCCTTTGTGAGGTTAATAATTTCCAATTCAGCCTCCTCGAGTCAGAGCTTAATCGATTTGTCCGGGAAAGGATCAATTACTCCTCCCAGGGCTTTGAGCAGGTTAAGCTCCACTTTCTTAAGAACAAGTTAATGATCTCCGGGACCTACCTGACTAACAAGGGCCCGGTGAATTTCACCATCAAAGGATTCTTCTCCTCCCCGGAGGAAGGCGGGCTCAGAATCTCCCTTTACGATTTTCGAACCTATGGATGGCTTCCCTTTCCCCCTCCTTACTTAGCAGTGAAGCTCACGGAGCCGCTGGAGGAATATTTCTTTAAATTACTGGATTGTTCCAGCTTGCTTTTTGATCCCTTCCTGCTTTTCTTCTCCTCCATTCTACCCCAGATGGGCTGGAGAGCTCCTCGCTTTGATAGTTTATCTCTCGACGAGGTCAATCTTTCTCGGGGCCGGTTCAGACTAAAAGCATCTTCAAAACCGACCGATGGGCCTCCCCTAAAGCTCCAGGAGGATATTGGTATTAGTCTTTTAAAGATCCGGGAGGAGCAGGGTTTCTTTCAGGAAGGGGAAGAGCTTCTGAGCCAGGGGAAAATTAGCACCGCAGCCCAGGCCTATGAGCTTCGCCGATCCAGCTATCCTCAATACAGCCTGGCAGTGGAGAGGCTCTGTCAGATTTATGGCAGTGATCCTGATACCTTTTCCAAAGCATTGGGGCTGGGGAATGGGTATCTTAAGGAGGAACCCAACTCCATCCCGATCATGAATGTCCTCGCCTCTATTTCCTATGCGCAGGAGAACTGGGAACAGGCCGCCACCTATTATCAAAGGCTGGTGAAGAAAGCCGGGGGGGAAACAAGTAACCCTGACATTATTTACGGAAACCTGATCCTGGGAGAGATCTGGTCAAAACATAACCCGGACAAGGCCATGACCACCTATGAGAAGGTGCTCAAGGTCGATTTCAAGAATCAGAGTGCACTCCAGGCCTTAGGCTCTCTCTACCGCCAACAGGGAGATTGCCAAAAGGCGCTCAGGAGCTATGAGCAGTTGATAGAGATGAGCGAGGATAAGACCCGGATCCTTTCCTTCCAGACTCAGATCGGCAAGATCTACGAGGAGGAACTGGGCCAATGGGATGAGGCCATCTCCGCCTACCAGAAGGCATTAGAACTTGATGCCAACTACCTACCTGCCTGGGAGGCTCTGGCTTCTACCTTTTTAAAGCAGGAAGATTTTTTCCGAGTCATTCGGACCTACGACCGCCTGATTCCAAAATACCTTGAGCTATCTGACTACGGTAAGGCAGCTACCCTTCAAGTAGCTATTGGCCGGATCTGGGAGAGGAATCTCTCCCGGGTGGATAATGCTATTATCAGATACTCTCAAGCCCTCGAGATCCTTCCAGATCAGGAGGAAGCTCTGGAAAGATTGGCCGAACTTTATGCCCGGCAGCGGGCCTGGCCTAAGGTCCTGGAGGTCAGCGAAGGGATGCTGAAGAGTACTCTCAGTCAGGGTGATCAGGACAGAGTCAGCGGTCTCTTATATACTATTGGAAAGCTGTGGCAGGATAAGTTAAAGAATGCGGATAAGGCCATTACCTATTATCAACAGATAACTCTCCTGGATCCTAAGTATCTTCCCGCCCTGGAGGTACTGGCCCAGATTTACAACCAGCAGGAGGATTGGCCGGGCCTGGTCAGTGTATACCAACAACAGATAGAGGCGATTGAAGATCCCTCCCGTCTGAGTCCCATCTATTTTTCAATAGGGAGGCTCCAGGAAGAGAAGCTTTCTCAGATGGATGAGGCAATAAGTGCCTATCAAGAATCCTTTAGCCTTGACCCCTCGTTTCTGCCAGCCTGGAAATCACTCTCCGAAATCTATCGGAAAGGAGCCCGATGGGAGGCTCTCCTCCAGCTTTA
>JAUWWP010000305.1 GCA_030616835.1 Deltaproteobacteria bacterium
AACTATAAATATGGATATAATAAAGATGGAGGTGAAGGCCAGTGGAGGTATCAGACGCAGGGGTTCCCCGGGAACATTCGCGAAAGCTTATCTGTATTCCGGTAATCTTCTATAAGAAGGGGAGCAAGGATTTCGTCATTGATTACACTACTGACCTGGGAGATGGAGGAGTCTTGATTCAGACAGAGACTCTGCTACCAGTGGGTGCCGAACTTGAACTAATATTTAAGCTCCCTAACTCCATAAAATTGATTGAGGTCAGTGGCAAGGTAGTGTGGGCGAATGAATACCAGCCTGAGAAGGCTCCAGATAAGCTCATTCCCGGAATGGGGGTAAAATTTCTTAACCTCGATCCCGAGAGTAAAAAATATATAATTGATTTTATTAAGACGATTCAGAAGGCCAGTGCGCTGGTTGATTATGAAAAGGAGTAATAAAGGAAGTCAAATTCAGAGAGAACAAGCTCTGATGGTTATTAATCTTTCTGGAAGGGGTTTTCGGAAAGGATGACCTCATCCCTCTGGGCACCTACTGAAACCATAACGATCCTTACCTTTATCAGCTCTTCGATCCGGCGCAGATAGTGTTTGGCCGCCGAGGGAAGGTGCTCAAAATCTTTTACCTCCCGGGTATCTTCATCCCAGCCCTCCCATTCTTCGTAGATAGGCCGGCAGCGCTGGAGAACCTCCAGATTAGAGGGAAGTTCATAAAACTCCTTCCCCCGATAGCTATACCCGGTACAGATCTTGATCTTTTTCAATCCCCGGAGAACATCCAGTTTTGTCAGAGCAATCCCAGTAAAGCCGTTGATCCGGACAGCATATCTTAGAAGCACCACATCCAACCAACCGCATCTCCGCGGTCTCCCGGTAGTGGATCCAAATTCCCTTCCATCCTCCCGCAGCTTTTCTCCAACTTCATCTTTCAGCTCCGTGGGGAAAGGACCTTCCCCCACCCGGGTAGTATAGGCCTTGGAGACTCCGATAACGGAATCGATTTTGGTGGGACCTACCCCGGCACCGGAGCAGATGGCACCCGCCACGGTATTGGAGGAAGTTACGAAGGGATAGGTTCCATGATCTATATCGAGAAGGGTTCCCTGCGCACCTTCGAAGAGGACATTCCTGTTTTTGCTTATTTCCTGTTCTAAAAGAATCGAGATATTGGTTACATATTTCTTCAGCTTTCGGGCATATTTCCGATAGGGCTCAAAGATCTCCGGGAAGCCAAAGCGTTTGGCACCCAGAATCGTGGTCAGGTACTTATTCTTTTCCGGCAGTATAGTTTTTAGCTTTTCCCTAAAGGTCTTTTCATTCATAAGGTCAGCAACCCTTATCCCACAGCGGGCCATCTTATCCTCGTAGGCCGGTCCTATTCCCCGTCCGGTAGTACCGATCTTCTTCTTTCCCCGAAGTCCTTCCCGGGCCTGATCAATCCGGCAGTGATACGGCATAATCAGGTGAGCATTCTCGCTGAGAAGAAGGCAGCGATCATCCTGGAGATACCCCCTTTTCTTAAGTCTATCGATCTCTTCCAGCAGAACCCGGGGATCCACCACTACTCCATTACCGATCACACAGCGTTTGTTCGGATGAAGAATACCCGAGGGGATTAGATGAAGAATGGTCTTCTCTCCATCTATTACTACGGTATGCCCGGCGTTATTCCCCCCCTGGAATCTTACTATTATATCGACATATTCGGTAAGGAGGTCCACTACCTTACCTTTGCCCTCATCGCCCCACTGGGCGCCGACAATTACCACATTCGCCATTATCTTGGCCTCATCACGAATTGTTGTGGGTAAACAATTAAATCCAAATATCAACTGAGAAATCCTAAATCATAAATCCTAAACTCTAAACAAATTCTAAATTCAAATTAGCCAAATTCAAAACTATTTTGTCTCTTCAAGATCGTAATGTTTTGTATTTTGCCCCTGATTTAATCAGGGGTTGGTCATTTAATACTATTTAGGATTTGGTGCTTAGTGCTTAGGATTTATTTTAATTGACTGCGTTTCTGATTATCCCCTTGAGCAGATAATCGCTGATCTGCTCGGCCACGGCTACGGCAACCTTGATCTGTGCCTCTTCGGTAGAAGCACCCAGGTGGGGGGTACAGATTACCTCCTCCAGCTCAAGGAGGGGACATTGGCCCGGCGGTTCTTTCTCGAATACATCCAGTGCCGCCCCCCTCACCTTTCCTTTTTTAATTGCCTGACAAAGATCCTCCTCAACGATGATTCCCCCTCGGGCACAGTTGATGATCATTACCCCGTCCTTCATCTTTTCGAAGGAAGCAGCATTAATCAGCCCCCGGGTCTCATCGGTTAAAGAAGTATGAATAGTAATGATATCAGCTCGCTGAAAAAGCTCAGCTAACGAGACCAGTTCCACTCCTATCTGCCGGGCCCTCTCTTCGGAAACAAAGGGGTCATGAGCAATGACCTTTAGCTTCAAGCCCAGGGCACGATCGGCCACAACCGCGCCGATATTGCCAATGCCAATTATCCCCAGGGTTTTCTGGTAAAGCTCCGTCCCCATAAATTTCTTTTTCTCCCACTTTCCCACCTTCATCGAGGAGGTTGACTGGGGGATCCGCCGGGCCAAGGAGAACATAAGGGAGATAGCATGCTCGGCGGCCGAGATGGTGTTCCCCCCGGGGGTGTTCATTACCACGATATTCCTCTTAGTGGCAGCGGGAATGTCCACATTGTCGAGGCCGGCCCCGGCCCTTCCGATCACCTTCAAGTTCTCAGCGGCCTCAATTATCTCGGCGGTAACCTTGGTAGCGCTGCGGATTACCAGCCCCTGGTAGTCCCGAATAATCTTCTTTAACTCCTCAGGAGGAAGGCCGACTTTAACCTCAACCTCAATCCCCTCAGCCTGCTGAAGGATTTCAATCCCTTCTTTTGCCAGGCTATCACTTACTAAAACCTTCATTAACTTCTCTCCAATTATTATATATCTTCCAGAAACTCTTCGCCTGTTTGATATTGTTGGTCATTGGGATTTGAACCACGAATTTCACGAATTACACAAATTTCTTCTAAAAGCGGGGCTGGAAAGCCCCGCCTATCCTGAGGAGGCTGGCCGATCCTTCGTGCCTTTCGAGACGCCCCATACGGGGCTCCTCAAGGACACGGACCATTTCCGTGGCCCTGAGGAGGACGAAGTCCGTCTCGAAGGGCTCAGGAAATCGGCTGGCCGTCTCGAAGGATTGGGATTTGGTCATTGTCTAATTCATACCTTCCAGAATCTCCTCGGCTGCCTTTACTCCTCGGCCTCTCTCTACCTTAAAGCCCAGTTCGTTAAGGGTCATCTCTAATGCGGAGAGGGCAGAAATAATGTCAAAACGGTCAAAGTAGCCTAAATGGGCGATCCGGAAGATCTTTCCCTTGGCCTGGGATTGGCCTCCCGCGATGGTTATTCCATATTTCTCTCTCAGGGTCTTAACTACTTTCCCACCATCAATCCCCGGAGGAGCCTTGACCGCGGTGAGGGAATTGCTGGGGGAGTTGGGGGCAAATAGCTCCAGACCCATAGCCACCACTCCGGCCCGGGTGGCCCGGGCAAGGGCATCGTGGCGGGCAAAGATGTTATCCAGGCCCTCCTCCTGCATTATCCGGAGGGATTCCCGGAGCCCAATAAGCAGGGAGACGGCCGGGGTATATACACTCTGGTCACTCTCAGTAAGGCTTTTAAACTCATTTCTGAAATTGAAGTAATACTTGGGCAGGTTTGACCTCTCGCCAAACCCCCAGGCCTTTTCGCTGACACTCGCAAAAGCAAGTCCCGGGGGAAGCATCAGGGCCTTCTGAGAACCGGAGACCACCACATCCAGCTTCCACTCATCAGCTGGAATATTGTAAACCCCGAGAGCACTGATGGCATCTATAATTATCAAAGTATCTTCATACCGGCTGACAATCTCAGCCATCTCTCTAACCGGGTGCATTACCCCGGT
>JAUWWP010000051.1 GCA_030616835.1 Deltaproteobacteria bacterium
GAGGTCCACCCCTACAATCCGCGGGCTACACCAAACAAGTACAAGCAAATTGTTAATATAACAATAATTAGGATGTTTACGCATTATTTGGGTTTAACTAAGTGGATAAAGGATAAAGCTTATCGTTTGGAGAGGTAGTTGAGTTCGAGCCTGGAGTTAATCAACCGGATAAGGGAGGCTGAGGCCGAGGCCGAGAAAATTCTTGAGAAGGCACGGACTGAAGCCTCCCGCAGTCTTCGAGAGGGAGAGGAATGGGCAAAGAAGATCATCCAGGATGCTCAGTCCCGGGCAAGGAAGATGGTGCGCGCGGCCGAGGATAGCGCAAGAAATAAGGCTGAGCAGGAGATTGCGCGGATGAAGAAGATGACCCAAGCCGAGCTCAAGAAGCTAAGGAAGAAGGCTGAGGCAAACATGAATCGGGCGGTTAATTATATAATCGAAAGGATGTTCTCTTTCATTTAATTCAGGGAATAGCAGGGAATAGCAGGGAGTAGCAGGGAATAGCAGGGAGTAGCAGGGAATAGCAGTGACTTGACCCCTCTTGTCCTACGAAGCGGTCCTACTGCGAAGTAGGATGAATCCTATCTATTCACATTTGGCTTTAATTATTAACCCACAACAATACGTGATGGGAACTTAAAGATGGCCGTTGCCCAGATGCAGAAAATAGGTATACTTGCGCACATCAACGTGAGGCAGGAGCTTACTGCTGAGCTTCAGCATTTAGGGCTTCTGCACATCGAGGACTTGCGGGAACTGGCCGATCAGAAGGAGTGGGAGGGATTGGTTAGTGCTGATGAGATCACCGATGCCCAGCTTGAAGGAAGTATCAGTGATGTCGATACGGCCCTAGATTTTCTCAGAGATTTTGCGAAGAAGGGCTTTCTTGCCGGGCTATCCGGAACCAAGGTTTATCTTACCCCGGAGGAGTATCAGGGTCTAATCGATGGGTACGACTGGGAGGGAGCGGTCGAGAGATGTAAGCAGTTAGCTGAAGAGAGAAGCGAATTGATTTCTGAGCTTGATACTCTCAGTTCCCAGAAGGAGCTACTTCTTCCCTGGTTCGACCTGGTGGTGCCGGTAGAGGAAGTGGCATCAACCAGGAATGTGGAGATAATTGCCGGTACTGTGCCTGCCCCTAACTTTGTCGAGTTTCAGGAGGAGCTGGAAGAAAGTAGGGCCCGGTATCATCTGGAGACAGTGAAAGAGACAGACGCCAAGATATTTTTTATTATCTTCTATCACCGCCTGGATAAGGAAGCAATTGAGGTAATACTCAGCAAGGCCCAGTTCAGTCGGGTAACCTTCACCCCGTTAGAAAGCCCCGTGGCTTCCCAGGGGGATGGATCTCGTAAGACCCTTACCCCGTTAGACAATTTATCTAACGGGGTGAACCTCTTACGGGGTAAGCTTCTAACGGGGTTCACCGGGATGACGGGAACCGCACAGAGCCTGATTGAGGGAATAGATCAAAGGTATGATGAGCTCAAGCAGAGGCTGGAGGAGATCGAGAACGAAGGCAGTGCTCTGGCCCGGGAGTTAAATAAGCTAATTGTAATTGGTGACCATCTTCAGGCTTTGCTGGAGAGGAGAAAGGTTCAGGCGAAGTTTGCCAGTACCTCCCAGACCTTCTTTATTGATGGCTGGATCCGAAGGAGTCATCTGCCACTGCTGAGAAAAAGGCTAGAGCGGAGATTTAAGGAGGTAGCTCTCTTCGAGCTCGAAGCGCGGCCGGGAGAGGTTGCACCTTCAGATTATCGAAATGTCAGAACGGTCAGGCCTTTTGAGCTGATAACCAGCCTTTACGGTGCACCTTCACACTTCGAGGTCGACCCCACCCCGATCATTGTTCCCTTCTTTCTGATCTTCTTCGCAATGTGTCTTGCCGATGCGGGCTATGGGATTGTTCTCAGTATCCTTTCCCTGCTGGGTTTAAAGTGGCTCAGGATAGGGCCCAATATGAGAAACCTGCTCAAGATATTATTTGCCGGGGGACTGATAACTACGCTGGCAGGTGCTTTGACCGGTGGATATTTCGGGATTGTTTTTGAGGAGCTTCCTCCTGCTCTTAGCTTCTTAGGCATTATAAGATCAAAGATAATGCTGCTGGATCCATTGAAAGATCCTATTCAGTTCTGGATTATTGGTCTTATCCTGGGATACATCCAGCTTAATGTCGGAGTTATAGTAAAACTCTACTGGAATCTCAAGAACCGGCGGCTTCTAGAGGCCCTGGTGGATCAGGTTTCCTGGCTGATGCTGGTAAATTCGCTTGTCATCATCGGGCTATCGAAGGGCGGAGTAACGGCTGAATGGGTGGGCTCGCTGGCCGTGGGAACTGCGGTTGTGGGGGCAACGCTTATTGTTGCCTTCTACCAACGGGAAGAAAAAAATCCTCTCGCTCGATTTTTCTGGGGTATTTATGGCCTTTACGGTATAACTGGTTACCTTAGCGATGTCCTCTCTTACTCCCGGCTTTTTGCCCTGGGTATGGCCACCGCGGTGATCGCGATGATGGTGAATATAGTCGCCGGCATGGTATCGCACATTCCCCTGGTGGGTGTTATCTTGATGTTAGTGGTTCTCGTGATCGGACATCTTTTCAATATTGCCATTAATGTCCTCAGTGGTTTCATCCACACACTGAGGCTTCAGTTCATGGAGTTTTTCACCAAGTTCTACGAGGGAAGCGGAAGGCCCCTGAAGCCTTTCGCCTTTAATTTTGAAAACTGTGTGATCGAAAGGAGGAAATAGGATGGGAGGTCTTGAAATTGCCCTGATTGGTGTTGCCCTCGCAGTCGTAATGGGCGGAATTGGCTCAAGTATCGGGGTGGGTCTGGCTGGCCAGGCGGCCTCGGGGGTGATGACCGAGGACCCGGAGAAGTTCGGCAGACTCCTGCTTCTGGTAGCACTTCCAGGAACACAGGGGATTTATGGCCTGCTGGCGTCTTTCCTGCTTATTATGAAACTGGGGCTCATTGGAGGTGGCAGTGCTCTGGAGATAACTCAGGCCCAGGGCTTCAAGCTGCTTTTCTCCTGCCTGCCAGTTGCCCTGGCCGGATTGTTCTCCGCCATACATCAGGGAAAGGTATGCGTTGCCGGGATTATGATGGCAGCGAAGCGGCCAGAAGAAATGGGAAAGATTCTGGTATTAGCGGTATTTGTGGAGTTCTACGCAGTGCTGGGACTACTAATAACGATTCTGCTTCTATTTGGAAAACTATAATGGAATCGATCCTTGCCAAGATCAAAGAGGATGCTGAGAGGGAAGGGCAGAGGATAGGGTCAGATACGGCTGACGCAGTTGAGCGCAGTACCAAGGAAGCCGAGCAGAAGGCAGCCGGTATAATTCTCGAAGCGGAGAAGCAGTCCCGAAGCCGGGCCCGGGAACTCAAGGGGCGGATGCTTTCGGCGGCAGGGCTGGAGAACCGTAATCTCCTGCTTTCAGAGAAACAGAGGATGATCCAGGAGGCCTTTGAAAATACCCTGAAGGCCCTGGAAGCCCTCCCGGATGATAGGTATAGAGAGATAGTAAAGAAGCTCCTGCGAGGAATCGGGGAAGAAGGGGAGATTATCGTTTCATCGAAAGATGCGAAGCGTCTCGGCAATAATTTTTTGGCCGAGGTCAATCGAGAATTAAAGAACCGTCCTGGGAAAAGCGGACAGATTCGATTTTCTCAGGAGCGGAGGGAGATGCGGGGCGGGTTTGTTCTGCACCGCGGGAGACACGAGATCAATGCCTCTTTTGCGGCAATTCTCCAGCAGAGATGGGAAGAGCTGGAGGCCGAGCTCGACCGAATTCTCTTCGGTGAGGGTGAACGCTAAATAAGGGGTTAAAAAAAGGGTTCGAGGATTCAAAGGGTCAAGGATTCCAATATAATGTCAAAGCTCGAATAAAATAAATTCTAAGCACGAAGCACTAAATCCTAAATAATATTAAATGACCAAAATTCAAAATACAAAACATTCCCTTCGACCCCGCCACAGGCGGGGCTCAGGACAAGGTTTTGAACATTTGATATTTGGATTTAGAATTTGTTTAGAGTTTAGGATTTAGGATTTATCAGATGACATTTGGATTTTGACATTTGAACTTTTCTCCCTTGAACACTTTCAAGTAATTCGGATATTTACGCATAATCTGGGATGAATGATCTGTTTAAAGAAGATAGATGGTACGCCTATGGGGTTAGCCGAGTAAGGGCACTGGAGCTAAGACTGCTGGACAGAGCGAAGCTTTCCCGACTGGCCCAGGCCCAGAGCCTGGATGAGCTGCTCCACTGCCTTGGCGATTTTGGGTATACCCACCTTGCCTCCGAGGTCTCCGGGGAAGGAGAGTGGGATAAGCTCCTCCAGCAGGAATACGGACAAACCCTTTCCCTGCTTGAGCAGCTTTTAAAGGAGCCGGGATTGATCAAACTTTTAAGAATAAGAGATGATTTTCACAATCTTAAACTTCTACTCAAAGCAAAGCTTTCCGGCAAGAAGGGGGATGGAGGATTAAAGATCAACGGGCTTATGGGGCTTAAGGATATGGATGAGGCGATTGAACAGGAGAGGATTGAGCTCCTAATACCCTCTGTTCAGCCGGCTGCCCGGGCTGCGCTCGGCGCTTTTTCCCGGTTCGGACAGCCCCAGTATCTCGATATGGCAATCGACCAGGAGATGTATCGAGTAATTCTAACTGAATTGGCCGGTACCAAAAGCCCATTTTTGGTAAGGCTTGTTCGAACGGAGATCGATCTGACCAATATTAAGGCATTCCTGCGCCTGTGCTGGCGTCGGGCAGAGATCGAAGAGGTGCGGTTCGCCCTGATCGAGAATGGTCTTCTGGATCGGGGGTTCTTCTTTTCGATCTACTCTCCCGGAGAGGCACTGGAGACACTGGTTCCCCACTTCCAGTATACCGATTATGCGGATATGGTCAGGGACGGGGTATCCTATCTGACGGATACCAACTCCTTTGCCCGGCTGGAAAAGTTAGCTGACTATCACCTGGGGGAACTGCTCAGGAGAACAAAGCTGGTTACCCTCGGGGTGGAGCCGATTATCGCCTACGGTCTTGCCCGGAAAAATGAGCTGAGGATACTCAGTTTCCTGATTGTTGTTAGGCTAAATCAGCTTCCGCAACCGGTTATCGAGGAGAGTCTTCCGGATGTCTACCTCTAATATCGCGGTGATTGGAGATCGAGATTCGGTCCTGGGCTTCAAGGCTCTTGGGGCGGCAGTATTCCCGGTTACCAGTAGCCAGGCCCGGGAAGCCCTCAAGATTGTCGAAAGGCTCTGTCAGGAAAAATATGCAGTGATATTTATTACTGAATTTATTGCCCAGGAAATCGAGGAGGAGTTAATGCAGTTTCGTTACCGGATGCTCCCCAGCATTGTGCTAATTCCGAGCAGCCAGGGCAGTATCGGCCTGGGGAAGGAGAAGGTCAGAGAGACGGTGAAAAGAGCCGTCGGGATTGATATCTTTAGGCGGGAGGCTAAATGAAGGAAGGCAGGATAGTAAAGGTTTCCGGGCCCCTGGTGGTGGCTGAAGGCATGACGGATGCGAAGATGTTCGATGTTGTCCGGGTAAGTGAAAAGGGTCTTATCGGCGAGATCATCGAGCTGAGGGGGGACCGGGCAAGTATTCAGGTATCTGAGGAGACCAGTGGGCTTGGTCCCGGGGAGCCGGTTGTCTCTACCGGGCAGACACTGAGTGTTGAGCTGGCCCCGGGAATGATTGAGTCAATATATGATGGTATTCAGCGCCCGCTTACGGTTATCCGGGAGATGGTGGGTGACTATATCGTCCGGGGAGTTGATGTACCGGCAATTGACCGGAAGAAGAAATGGTCGTTTACTTCTGCTGCCAAGCCGGGGGATCGGGTGAGCCCGGGGGACCTGCTGGGGGTGGTCGAGGAGACCGTCCTGGTGGCTCACTGGATAATGGTTCCTCCCGGGATCGAAGGGAAGATAGTTGAGCTGAAGGAGGGCGAGTTTACGGTTGAAGAGACGATCGGTCGGATCGAGACGAGCGAAGGGGTAAAGGATCTCTGCATGCTTCAGCGCTGGCCGGTGCGCCGGCCGCGTCCGATCAAGAAGAAGCTGCCTCCGGTTGAACCCCTGGTCACCGGGCAGCGGGTTATCGATGCCTTCTTTCCAGTGAGTAAGGGCGGCACCGCCTGCATACCCGGCCCCTTCGGCAGTGGCAAGACGGTGATTCAACATCAACTGGCAAAATGGGCAGATGCCGATATTGTCGTTTTTGTCGGCTGTGGTGAGCGGGGTAATGAGATGACCGATGTGCTTATGGAGTTTCCCCAGCTCAAAGATCCCCGCAGTGGTGAGCCGCTGATGAAACGCACCGTAATGGTGGCCAATACTTCGAATATGCCGGTGGCGGCACGGGAGGCCTCGGTCTATACCGGGATTACCATGGGGGAGTATTTTCGGGATATGGGCTACCGCGTGGCGGTGATGGCGGATTCTACTTCCCGCTGGGCGGAGGCAATGCGGGAGATCTCCGGGCGACTGGAGGAGATGCCCGGCGAGGAGGGGTATCCTGCCTATCTGGGCACCCGGATTGCGGAATTTTATGAAAGGTCCGGGAAGGTAATCTGTCTGGGTAGTGATCAGCGCGAAGGCGCCCTCACCGTAATTGGTTCAGTATCACCCCCGGGAGGGGACCTGTCCGATCCTGTGGTTCAGGCAACCTTGCGGGTGGCCCGGGTATTCTGGAGCCTGGAGGATCTCCTTGCCTTTCAACGCCATTTCCCGGCCATTAGCTGGCTGAACAGCTACTCCCTGTATCTGGATGACCTTGAAGATTATCTGAAGAGGGAGGTTGATGAGCGGATGCCGGCGAAGCGTCGCCAGGCGATGAAGCTTCTTCAGCAGGAAGCCGAGCTTCAGGATGTGGTCAAGCTGATCGGCGTTGATGCCCTGTCGTCCGAGGATAGGTTGATCCTTATTACTGCCCGGTCAATCCGGGAGGATTTCCTCCATCAGATCGCCTTTGATGAGATTGATACCTATAGCTCCCTCAAGAAACAGTTTAAGCTGCTGAACATAATTATGGTGATGCACGAGGCTACCAAGGAAGCTCTGGCCCGGGGTGTCTCAATAGATAAGCTCCAGGGCCTGCGGGTTTGGGAGGAGATTGCCCGGGCAAAATATATACCGGAGCCACAGATTGCGGAGATTGACCAGATTAAGGAGAGGATCGAGGCGGAGATTGAGGAACTACTGGAAACCGAGGGGTGAGCCGATAGTAGTTAGTAAAACTCTGTAAAATACCGGTGGCTCTTCACGGAATATAGAAGAAGTATAATGTCAAATGTCAAAGCTCAAAGTTCAAACAAAGTCCAAAGTTCAAATGACAAAATATATGAATAAATTCTAAGCACTAAGCACCAAATCCTAAATAATTTCAAATGATCAAAACCCAAAGCTCAAAACATTGTTTTAAACATTTGATATTGGAATTTTGGATTTGTTTAGGGTTTAGGGTTTTGGATTTAGAATTTATCAGTTGACATTTGGATTTAATTGTTTACCTACAACAATTTGTGATGAGCCGATATGGCAGGAATCATCAGATAAAATAGGTTCACTACTAAGAACAGGGGTAATCAATGCTTAAGGAATATCTGACGATCAAGGATATTATCGGTCCGCTGGTGTTAGTAGAGGAAGTAGAGGGAGTCAAGTACGAGGAGTTAGTTGAGCTGGAGCTCGCCAACGGGGAGACCCGTCAGGGGAAGGTGCTCGTGGTTGAGACCGGCAAGGCACTGGTGCAACTGTTTGAGGGCTCTACCGGAGTGGATGTCTCCCGGAGCCGGGTGCGCTTTCTCGGCCGGGGAATCGAGCTGGGGGTTTCCCCTGACATGCTCGGCCGGATCTTTGACGGTCTGGGCCGACCGAAGGATGAGGGGCCGAGGATCCTGCCGGAGAAAAGACTGGATATCAATGGGAGTCCGATCAATCCCTATGCCCGGGATTATCCTTCGGAGTTTATCCAGACCGGTGTTTCCTCAATCGATGGGCTTAACACCCTGGTTCGGGGTCAAAAGCTTCCGATCTTCTCGGGCTCCGGGCTGCCTCATAATCGGCTTGCTGCCCAGATCGCTCGCCAGGCCAGGGTACTGGGGGCAGAGGAGAAGTTTGTCGTAATCTTCGCGGCAATGGGCATAACCTTTGAGGAGGCAAACTACTTCATAAATGAGTTCCGGCGCACCGGCGCCCTCGCGAGAGCGGTTCTGTTTCTCAACCTGGCCGATGACCCCGCAATCGAACGGATTGCCACTCCCCGGATGGCGCTTACCACCGCCGAATACCTTGCCTTTGACCTGGGAATGCACGTGCTGGCGATCCTGACCGATATGACCAACTACTGTGAGGCTCTGCGGGAGATCTCGGCAGCCAGAAAGGAGATTCCGGGTCGGCGGGGATTCCCGGGCTATCTGTATACGGATCTGGCCACTATCTATGAGCGGGCAGGCAGGATTAAGGGTAAGAAAGGCTCGATTACCCAGATCCCGGTCCTTACCATGCCGGATGACGATAAGACCCACCCGATCCCGGATTTGACCGGATATATTACCGAGGGGCAGATCGTGCTCAGCCGTCAGTTGCATAAGAAAGGAATTCAGCCTCCGGTCGATGTGCTTCCCTCCCTCTCCCGACTCAAGGATAAAGGGATCGGAGAGGGTAAGACCCGGGAGGATCAGGCCGATCTGTTCAATCAATTATTCGCGGCCTATGCCCGGGGGAAAGAAGCTCAGGAACTGGCGGTTATCTTAGGGGAGACCGCCCTCAGTGAGATGGATCGGCTTTATTACCGCTTTGCCGATACCTTTGAGCAGCGGTATGTTTCCCAGGGGGAGGATGAGGATAGATCGATCGAGCAGACCCTTGAGCTTGGCTGGGAGATGCTCGCCGCTTTCCCCCCATCGGAACTAAAAAGAGTCCGACAGGCGTGGCTGGATAAATACCTTTCCAAGTATCGCACTGAAGAGAGTGCGACTCAGGAGGAAGGTGAAGGGTAATGAGAATAAGTACCCATGCTACCCGGATGGAGTTGCTTCGCTTGCGGAGAAGGCTGGGGGTAGCGCTTCGGGGATATAAGCTGCTTAAGGACAAGCAGGATGAATTGATGAAGCAGTTTATGGAGCTGATTGAGCAGATCGGGGGCATAAGAGAGCATGTGGAGAGGCATCTCATCCAGGCATTTCAGGGATTTCTTCTGGCCAGTGCCGTAATGTCCCGGGAGGAAATGGAAGAGGCATTGGCCTTTCCCAATAAGAAAGTCAACCTGGAGGTTAAAACCAGAAGGGTCATGAACCTCCAGATTCCGGTAATGAATTTGCGGACCGAGAGATCAGTCTACTGCTACGGCTACGGCACAACCTCGGGAGATCTGGACATCGCTCTTTATGATCTGGAGGGCATTCTGAAGGAGATGATTATTCTGGCCGAGCGCGAGAAGGCACTGGAGCTGCTGGCTGCCGAGATTGAGAAGACCCGGCGGCGGGTGAATGCCCTGGAGTATATCCTGATCCCGGATCTACGGGAAACGATAAAGTATATTGAGCTAAAGCTCTCCGAGATGGAGAGATCAAATCTTACCCGATTGATGAGAATAAAGGAGATTATTGCAGGTTAATCCCTTCTCAGGAGGAAACCGATGTCACTTACAGATAGGATAACTGCCGAAACCACATTAAAGGAGGCCAGTGAGATTGCCCGGGCCGAGGCGACGGTAGTCGAGCTGAATGCCTCGCTCCCGGAGATGGTGCAGAAGATAATCGAGAATCCGAGGATACGCACCCTGTGTGTGGTAGATCAGGAGCAGAAGCTGGTTGGGATTATTCCCTCCCGGGCACTGGACGATGATGTTTTCAGTCGGATCGTGCCGGAGAAGTTCCTTGAGGGGCATTACGGGGCGGGGAGGTTGCTCAAATATATCGCCGGGCCGGAGTTGACTGCCGAGTCAATTATGCGCCGTCCCCAGTTGGTAAAGCTAAATTCCACCCTGGCCGAGGCCCTCCGCATTCTCTATGAGAATGATCTTGAAGGCATCCCGATAGTTGACGATGAGCTCAGGATCGTGGGCTATGTGGATATGCACGAGATCCTGGCCGTGTGGCTGAAGGCCTCAAAAAAAGCGAGCCCGCCAAAGGATAGAGAATAGGGAATATAAAGCGGGACGTAGTTCCATTAGTTCCATAACTAATTCAAATCCTTTGACTTTACTTCCTTCGATTCTGCTCAGAACAGGCAGAACAGCCAAGTGCAGCCAATGGGGTCACCCATTATCCTTTCAGCGCCCATTTTAAGGGGATGAAGACTATTTATAGCATTGGTCACAGCACCAGAAGTATTGAAGATTTTCTTACCCTCCTCAAGCAAAATAATATTAAAACCCTGATCGATGTTCGAAGCTTTCCTGTCAGTAAATGGGAGCAGTTCAGAAAGGAAAACCTCTCCCGTTTGCTCTCGGATAATGGTTTCAAGTATGTTTATCTGGGCAGGGAGTTGGGCGGTTTCAGAAAGGGTGGATATGAAAGGTATACCCGGACGGAAGAATTTGAGAAGGGATTGGAGAAAGTAAAGGCATATGCCCTTGAGGAAGAGACTGCGCTTATGTGTGCTGAGAGATTTCCCTGGAGATGCCATCGCCGGCATATATCACGGGCATTTGAGGAGAAGGGTTGGAGGGTGATTCATATAATTGATAAGAATAGAACCTGGATACCAAAAAAGTGAAATGTA
>JAUWWP010000267.1 GCA_030616835.1 Deltaproteobacteria bacterium
CTCCTTGCTATTCCCTGCTACTCCCTTCTACTCCCTGATAGTCCTTGCTACTCCCTGCCATGTCCTGAGCCTGTCGAAGGGCTATTCCCTGAATTAAATGACTCCTGATCTCCTCCAACAACCGGTTGAATTTACCGGTAAAGGCCTCTTTATTCTTACTGACTGATCCCGCTACGGTAACCAGGCTCCCCCCTCCCTCTCCCTCAACTCTCACCCAGACCCTTTGATGAGCCACAAATAACGCCATTATCAGTCCGAGCATCAATAACCCGCAGCCTAACCAGACCCCCCATCTGCCCGGGTCTCTGGTTACCATCAACCCGGTAAACTGCTTCAGGCTTACATCCTTAAGACGGAAGCCTAAGCCCTCAGAATCTGGGTAATCCTCAGTTACCCAAAGTATTTTATGAGGTGGGCCCGAACGAGGCAACCCCGGTTCAAAGACGACTATCTGTACTGCCCGCCCTTTACCCTGAAAATTGGGGTCATACTTGACGGGGTGGATTGAAACCTGTGAGTCGGGAACCTTGACTCTCTTTCCTATGGAGGCTTCAATATTCTTCTCCTCACTATTGACTCCATCCCGGGCCCCGATTATCAAACCTTCCCTTCCGGCAGTCCCGTAATCCGACTGGTAAAAACTTATTCCCTTATAGGTAAGCGGGTGATTAACCCTTAAGGATTGATGGAGAATCTCCCTGCCTGCCTCAATTACCGTAATTTCACTTCGATATTCCTTAGGCTGTCCGCTCTCATAGAAAGAAACCTCAAAATCATCACACCTGAGCTCAAAACCCAGCTCCCTCTGCCCCCCACTGCGAAGATTAATCCTATCGACAGATTCACCTTCAACAATCCGAACCCACCCCTGGAATCCCAGGAAAGAGCCAATCAGGGCTCCCCCCAGGATAATGAGGATACTCAGGTGAATGATGGAGCTTCCGAGCCGGGAGCCCCTCCCCTTCTCGGACGATAAATGATAGGAAGCGTTAACCTGAGTGATAGCGGGTTTCTTAAAATTTTTCCGAATTAATCCCGAGAGCCTTTCCTTAACTATTTCAGGGGCCTCGGAAATCTTTAGGCTCTCCTTGAACTGAAGGCCCTTAAGCAGGTCCTCATCCAGGGTTTTCTTCTGCCGGGAGAATGCCCTCCAGGTCCGGGGAAGGCGTTTCAGGGAGCAGGTAATCAGATTTGCACTCAGCAGTCCCAGCAGCGTAACAAACCACCAGGAGTGGTACATATCAAACAGATCCAGGGCATTGAGGATTCGATAGGTTGTTAGCCGATAAACCCGAAGATACTCGGTAACCGGTGCATTTTGCTGGATGACTGTTCCGGCAATGGAGAGAGTTGCTAAGATAATAAACAGTGATACCGTGAGACGGAGGGAAGAGAAGAATTGTAAGAGTTTTGAGAGAAAATCTGAATTCATAGACTACCGAATTGCTCGAGGATCTCTTTTGCTCCCTGGGCTAAAAGCCTTTCCGCCAGTTCAACCCCTAAAGACTCTGCCCGAGAGAGCTCTCCAGAAATACTATCCCTGATTAATTGACTGCCATCAACGCTGGCCACCATGCCGCTGAGACGCAACTGACCACCACTGCTATCCCCCTGGGCAGCGATAGGAACCTGGCAGCCCCCTCCCAGCCTTTTCAAGAAGGCCCTCTCGGCTCGAACCGCCCCCGCGGTAGGCAGGTGATTTAAGAATTTAATTAAATTATTAGCTTCGTTATCGTCCACTCGAATCTCCAGGCCTAAAGCCCCCTGGCCCACTGCCGGAAGACAGATCTCAACCGGGAGATACTCGGTGATCCTGTCCTCCCAACCCATCCGCTTAATCCCGGCAGCGGCAACAATGATAGCATCAAGCCCCTCCGTCGTCAACTTCCGAAGTCTGGTATCCAGGTTACCCCGAAGAGGCAAGATCTCCAGACCCGGCCTGAAACTGAGCAGTTGCGCTCTTCGACGCATACTGCCGGTGCCGATCCGGGCCCCTCCGGGTAGATCCCGCAGGGGAATATTCTCCCGGGAGATAAGGACATCCCGGGCATCCACCCTCTCGGTAATCCCCTCCAGGCTGAGCCCTTCCGGAATCTCGGTCGGCAGATCCTTCAGACTGTGGACGGCAACATCGATCTTCTTTTGGGTTAATGACTCCTCTATCTCCTTGACAAACAGCCCTTTACCGCCCAATTCAGTTAAGGGATCGTTAAGTAACTTATCCCCCTCTGTCTTAATCTTAACCAGGGTGATCTGGAGGGATGAATATTTTTGTTCGAGGGCCGATTTAACCCACTCGGCCTGCCTGAGAGCAAGGGTGCTGGCTCGAGTGCCGAGGCGGAGACTTTTAATTTCCGGCATTGCTATTTTTTCACCCCAAATTCAGCCTTCGTAGCCACTATGGCGAAGTAGGCTTATGCGTGAACATCCGAACTATCAAATTAAATATTAAAAATCAAATATTAAAATTACAAAGCAAAATTTAAAATATTAAGACATTTTGCATTTTAATATGTCATTTTGATTTTTGCATTTTGATATTTGATATTACGGTAATTGAGTTCCTACATTTCCCTCGACCCCGCCGCAGGCGGGGCTCAGGACAAGAATGCATTATTTGGGTTAAACCCGATACCCCTGAGGATCTCTGCTATCCTTTCCCCAATATCTTCGATATGGTGGTCTAAAGGAAGGCCGTGCAGGTCTGCCTCGAGGATCTTCTTACTATAAGGTAAATACCCAAGAAATGGCAAATCGCTAAGATGGTGTTTAAGCAGTTCGAGCTCTGAGTCTTCCCGGACCTTATTGCCCACAATCCCGATCCGCTTGAGGCCAATATCCGCCGCCAGCCTCTGGACCCTCCGGGCGGTGTCAATGCTCCGCTGTCCCGGCTCCACCACTATTAGGAGCAGATCGACCGAGCTGGCTACCCCTCGCCCCAGATGCTCAATACCCGCCTCCATATCGATAACGATCACTTCATCCCGCTCAAGAAGCAGATGCTGCATCAGTGCTTTGAGAAGGGCACTCTCCGGACAGATGCATCCTCCGCCTCCTTTTTTCACCCCTCCCATAACCATCAGGCGAATTCCTTCCTGTTCCCGGCACACCTGATCCGGGATATCATCTACCCTGGGATTAAGCTTGAAAAACCCACCGGCAGTTCCCGGCTTGGTCCCGGTTCGTTCGTAGATCAGATCCTCCATCTCGGTAATGGGTACAATCTCCTCTGCCCGGGAGAACCCCAGGGCACCTGCCCGGTTAGCATCAGGGTCAGCATCTACTGCCAGCACCCGAAAGCCCTTCTCCTTCAGGGCGTTCACCAGCAAGGCAGACAGAGTAGTCTTCCCGGTTCCACCCTTTCCACTAATGGCAATCTTCATTTGCTTCAGGGAATAGCATCCGCCTTCGCCAGCCTACTTCGCCGAAGTGGCTACGAAGGCCGAAAGGCTATGGCGGAAGGAATAGCATCCTACTTCGCTAAAGCTTCGTAGGACAGGGGGGAATGGCAGGGATTAAAACCCTTGAACCATTAACCCCTCGATTCCTCTTGTCCTACGAAGTAGGATGAACCCTCGAACTTGAAATTCGCAAATTCTTGAATTCAAGAATTAAGACTTACGGAATTTCCTTAAAAATCCTCCCCCCCTTTGAAAAAGGGGGGTTAGGGGGGATTTTCATGTATTTTCTCCAGTTGTCGGTTTATTTTTCATCAGCCTGATGGCAATCATATTGCACAGAATGGTAATATCCTCTGCCGGCAGGTAATCAACAATGCTGTCATCGAAGATCATACTGGCCTCCGGAGGGAACTCATCATCGCCGGCCCAGATTACGGTGGTTATTGCTACCCGGGGGAATGCCGGAATGGTAACCGAGCAATCGCCATAACCGGAGGGAGTCCCACCGAGAGGCCTTGCCGCTGCCAATAGCAGAGAAGGATTTTTGCCGAAAACCTTAAGCAGCGGCCTGGTGGTGCGATTCACAAAGTTAGGGTAGTAAACCCTACCACCCGGGACCTGTTTATAGGATATCAGCCGGCCTGACGGCCGGGTGCCCTTGGCGGTTACCAGATAGTGGAGGATTAAGATCTTTTCCCAGATCGCTACCTCCCCGTCCCCCTCCTGGAAGCTAACCTCAATATCCGGATAGCGAATCAGATAATCACGGTTAAGGAAGCAGAGAAGAACCCCTTCTCCTTGAGCTATCAAGCGAGCACCAGCCCCCTTGCATTGCTCTTTAATATCCATCTTGGCAAGTTCATCGCAGGCCAACCGGTAGGCGGTCTTGTAATTATCCTGCTTGGGCAGCTCCCGGAGGATACTGTCGTACACCATTTTGGATCTCCGGCTATGGGGTTAGCGCCCCTTGGTCTTAATTTTAATCCTGGGGGATTATGATCAGGTTCATAAAAAG
>JAUWWP010000193.1 GCA_030616835.1 Deltaproteobacteria bacterium
CTATCTTTTGCGTACCGACTTTAAAGGGGTAGCATATCAAGCTTTTATGGCAGCTGGACTGCGTCCACCTCCTCCTGTAATTCCTCTGGATTGATTTATTGGTAGATAAGAAGGAATGTAGTGCCAAGGAAGAACCGGAGAACGGGGTCGGACCAAGCTAACCCATTGAATTCTTAGAATATTCACTCCAAAAATAAGCGTTTTTTGGTCTTAAACCTCGCTTTTCGGTGCCAAAAACATTACCGTAAGAACTTTGCGATTCCTTTAGTTCAGGGGGTCATGGGGCCAGCCTGTTGACCTAGGACATTTCTCATCGGCTCAATAATCTTGCCTCTTCAATCCATTTTTGTTATCATACTGTTCGCTTGTGGTACTCAATTCCTGTATACTGCATGGCTACACCTCCTTATTGAGTTTTGGCCCTTTATTGAGGCCCTATAAAACCTAATCCAGGGAATATATTCCCCTGAGATTCCATTATAACTCAATCTGGGGCGTAGCCTTTTCATAGGTAACCTTATTGTCAATGTCCGATACTCAGGATAAAAACAAGCTGCCGGTTATTCGATTTCCCGAGAAGGCGGATCTTTTCTGTCACGATCTGCCTACCAAGCCCCGGGCTGATATAGGGAGAGTGTTGGTAACCGGTGCCACCGGCTATATCGGTGGTCGCTTGGTTCCGGAACTACTGGAACGAGGTTATCAGGTTAGGGTGATGCTAAGGGGGTCGACTTCCGAACATGCACCGCCTTGGCCGGGGATGGAGATCGTAGCGGCGGACGCTCTGGACCTAAGCAGTTTGAAGAAGGTGCTTACGGGTATTGATACCGCGTACTATTTAATTCACTCATTAATGCGAGGGCCGAAGGAGTTTGAGTCGGCGGACTTGCAGGCCGCCATCAATTTCAGGAAGGCCGCGGAGGAGAATGAAGTCAAGCGAATCATTTATCTCGGAGGGCTCGGTGAAGTTAAAACCTTAAAATCGCCCCATCTGCAGAGCCGGATACAAGTGGCCGAGGAGCTGTTGCGCGGCAAGGTTCCGGTGACCATTCTTCGGGCGGCTATAATCATTGGATCGGGAAGCGCTTCCTACGAGATTATTCACAATCTGGTGAGCAAGCTCCCCCTTCTTCCTCTCCCGCGCTGGGCAAGAAGCAGGTGCCAGCCGATCGGCATTCGCGACGTGATCAAATATCTTGTTGGGGTTTTGGAGATCCCCCGGACATCAGGGAGAAATCTTGATATCGGCGGGAAGGATATTTTGACCTATGAAATGATGCTGAAGGTATTTGCCGGAATTGTCCACAAAAGAAGGATCTTCTTATCCTTTCCCATCTCCAACATTTGGCTTTATGCCTATTTTGCCAGTCTTATTACCCCGGTCCCCGACCCCATCATCTTAAGTTTGATGAAGGGAGTAAGAGATGAAGTCATCTGCCGGGACGACAAGATTAAGGACTATCTGCCGTTTGAACCGCTAACGTATCAGGAAGCCATAGTCAGAGCGCTGACCCGGGAAGAGCAAGACAAGGTCTACACCCGCTGGTCCGACGCCTACCCCCCGGCCCACGAATTAGCCATTAAGCTTCATGAACTCAAGGAAATCCCCAAGTACACAACTTCATACTCACTGCTCTCGGGAAAGAGCGCCTCCTTCCTTTTCAACTCCATTTGTAGGATCGGGGGTAAGGCGGGCTGGTTTAACAACAACTGGCTGTGGCGGCTGAGGGGGGCAGTTGACAGGATTTTGATCGGGGTCGGATCCTCCCGGGGAAGAAGGAGCTATTCCAGTTTAAAGATCAATGATGTGATTGATTTCTGGAGAGTCGAGGATATCCAGCAGGACAAACGACTGCTCTTGCGGGCCGAAATGAAATTGCCGGGCAAAGCATGGTTGGAGTTTAACATTAATGAGGAAGATGGCTTAAGGAAGTTGTCGGTAACCCCTCATTACTACACAAAGGGCCTGTTGGGAAAGATATACTGGTACATCTTTCTACCTCTTCACAACTTCATTTTCAATGACCTGATAAAGCAGATTGAGAGAAGGTGTTGAGCAGAACCGGTGAAAGAGAGAGAGGACAGCCCTTGAAACTTCCGGGGAACCATGCCTATTTCTCCTTGTTTTTGCATTTGCCCTCGGGGAAAGAGGGGGAACGTTGTTTACTTGTTGCGTTGTTTGTTATAGCAAGACAGCTAAGAAAGGGATTGGTCAGAGCTTTACTTAGGAAGGTTGGGGTCAGTGCTTCACTTAGTCACTTAAGAAAAGGGTAAAAAGATTCGTCCGTGCTTCGTAAAAGGATTACTACGTAGGGCTTGTCCATTCTCTGTAGTAGAACCACTATGCAGGATGAAACACCACATCTTGCCTTCACTAACTTATATCGTAAAGCCGTAAATATACGCCTCGTTATATGAAGAAGATCGTCTCGAACTGGGTTCACATCCCGGGCAAGCACTGCGCATCAACGGCCATCCGTGACACAATGCGTTTCAACGGTCACGATCTCACGGAAGCGATGTGCTTTGGCCTCGGTGCGGGTCTGGGGGTAGTATATTTAAAGATGGATTCTATGACCCCGACCCGCCTCGTCATGACCAGGAGTTGGTCACTGGAAGAGGACTTCTTCAGTGCCCTCGGGATCCCTTTTCGCTGGAAAGATGAGGATGACCCGAAAAAGGCCTTCGATGATGTTAAGGCCTGGATAGATATGGATGCCCCGGTTCTCCTCCGGGCAGACATCTATTACCTCGACTACTACCGCTCAAACACCCATTTCAACGGCCATGTTATCGCCATGTGGGGATACGACGATGAAAAAGAAGAAGTATACCTTTCCGATACCGAGCGCGAGGGGCTCCAGTCCGTCTCATATTCATCACTGGCAGAGGCCCGGTCCTCAAGTGCTCCTCCTCCCGTAAAAAACAACTGGCATGAGGTAAATTATAAAGAGCCTCTGGGGGACCTCAAAAAACCCGTCATTGAAGCGATCAGAAAAAATGCCTACAATCTCTTCCATGGCATTGAGGACTTCCCCATCCCTGCGGGTACAAGGGCTCTCAGGGAGATTGCCCAGGACCTGCCCTCATGGGGCCAGGCCCGCGACTGGAAGTGGTGTGCCCGCTTCACCTACCAGGTGATTGAAAAGCGCGGAACCGGAGGCAGCGCCTTCAGAAAGATGTACACCGATTTCCTCGGAGAGGCGGAGGATATCGCCCCCGAAATAAAACCCTTAAAGCTCAAAGAAAAGATGGCAGAGATAGCCGCCACCTGGAGCCGCCTCGCCTCTCTTCTTAAAGATATAAGCGAATCATCAGAGCCATCTCGGTTCAGGGAAGCAGTCCCGGTGGTAGAGGATCTCGCGGGGAAGGAAGAAGCATACACAAAAGAGGTTCTTAGAAACTTGTGAGAGAGAGTTGGGGTCAAATTTATAAAAAGGGGTCAGAGTCATTTTTCTCCTAAGTTGTTTTAGAACCAACATCCCTTGAAATAACAAAAAACTGAGAAAGCGAGATCAAGTTGTTCTATCAAGAGTCAACAAAGTCAAGAGCAGACTTGACCCTTTGCCTTTTCTCCTACGATGTTTACATCCCTCTCGTAAAGGATGCGGTTAAGCGCGTCATGCTCGGAAAACAGAAGGAAAAGCCAAAAAGGGAGTAAGGAGTAAGAGGTATGGAATAGGGAGTAAGGATTTATTTAGGAAAAGAAGGAGGGCAATTATATGGAAAATGGGAAATCAACAAAATCAAGACTCGCAGCTTTATTGTTATGCTTTTTTCTTGGAGGTTTAGGAATCCACAGATTTTATGTCGGTAAAATAGGGACGGGTATTTTTTGGCTTCTTACACTTGGATTTCTTGGAATTGGAGCGTTAATTGATTTGATCCTTATTGCTGTGGGAACATTTAAGGATAAAGAAGGGAAAAACGTTATTGAATGGATTACAAACGAGTAAAAAGGAGGAGAACATAGGCTCAGGCCCGCACATTAAAGAAGAATTCGAGGATTCATCCTACTTCGCCAAGGCTACGTAGGACAGGAGTAGTCGAGTGGTTATTTGGAAAAAGGCAGTAGGAGCAAGCCTACAAAATACAGTTGATAGGGGATAGTTTTTATGGTATAAATACTATTTGAGGCGTGACCCTATATACATTTTCAGGAAAGAGAATTCGCAATGAATAGCTTGATCGAATATAAAATCATGGATCTAAACAAATTATGCGCCAAATATCGTGTTCGCCGTTTGGAGCTCTTCGGCTCGGCCGCGGTCGAGGAGCAGTTCGACCCACAAACCAGCGACCTGGATTTTCTTATTGAATTCCTACCCCTCCAGCCTGGCGAATACGCCGATGCCTACTTTGGCTTGCTCGAGTCGCTGAATGAGCTGTTCGGTCGACCGGTAGATTTGGTCATGATTCGAGCCATTAAAAATCCTTACTTCCTTGAATACATAAACAAAAACCGGATAGTGCTCTATGCTGCTTGAATCCAGAAAATACCTGGAAGATATCAGGCAAGCGGCGGATCGGATTCAGCAATTCACTAAGGGCAAAACACTGCAGGACTACACCAAAGACGACCTGCTTCGGGCCGGTGTCGAGCGTCAGTTCGAGATAATCGGTGAAGCCCTGAATAAACTTACTCGACTCGATTCCGCTACGGCGTCACGGATAAGCAACTATGAACGTATCATTGCCTTCCGAAATATACTAATCCACGGATATGCCATCGTGGATGACCAGGTTGTTTGGGATGTGGTGCAAAACAATCTGCCTGTCCTCCTTCAGGATGTTAAGGCCATGCTAAAATAAGACCAGGAAACATGAGCAGTGGGGTTAGGGTCAGAGGTTCAATTAGTCACTTAAGGAAAGGATTCAGTAAACAGGATTCAGGACTCAGTAGTTAGAATTCAGGATTCGAGGATTCATCCTACTTTGTACTGGAAGCACTTCGTAGGACAGGAGGGTTCGAGTGGATGTAATTACATTAGTTCTATTAGTTTCGTTGGTTAGTTAGGCAAATGGGGGCGCCGGGGGCGAATTGCAAAGTGAAAATTTCAAATTGCAAATGATTGAACCCGGACGATCCGCCTAAGGCGGAATGTCGGCCCTTACATTATTATATATACGGGAATGGGGGCGCCTACGGCGCATTTCGGGTTTAGATGTTAGCTATTCCCCCTCCTCAGAGGATGAGAATTTTAGTTGTCCCTCAAAGAATACCTTTTCAATTCCCCACAGGTTTTCAATATCGTCGAAGGGATTGGTGGAAAGGACAACGATATCCGCGAGCTTGCCTTTCTGGATGCTCCCAATCTGCTCGGACATCCCTAATATTTTCGCATTATTTACTGTGGCCCTCTTCAGGACATCTCTGGGCTTTATCCCTGACCTCTGGAGGATCCCCATCTCCAGCGCCATCCCTCCGGGGAAAAGAAAGGGGATCCCGCCGTCATTCCCGCATCCCATAAAGGCGCCGGCCTCCGCCAGGCGGTGAAGGTTCTGGTTTCCAATAACCGCCGCGGCGTTAAAGATCTTTGGCTCCGTAGTAAACATGAGGTGCCAGCGGTCAAAATATTCGGGCTCCGAATATCGTTTGAAATACTTGAGGGCAATCTCCTTTATCCCCTCCTCGGCAAATTCATCCAGCATCTTCCCCAACCTCCCCTTTCGGTCCTCGATTATCTCCGTAACATCAGGGTGGTCCGAATATGGGTCTCCATTTCTCCGGTAACTTAATGCCCAGGCGACCGAGGCGGTGGGTATGATACCAAGCCCTCTCTTGACAAACGCCCCGATGTCAGTGTCGGTCAGGA
>JAUWWP010000292.1 GCA_030616835.1 Deltaproteobacteria bacterium
AAATCCTAAACCCTAAACAAATTCTAAATCCAAATATCAAATGTTCAAAACAATCCCTTCGACCACGCCACAGGCGGGGCTCAGGACAGGGTTTTGAGTTTTGGATTTTGGTCATTTGAAATTGTTTAGGATTTAGTGCTTGGTGCTTAGAATTTATTTTATTTGGGCTTGGACATTGGCCCCCGATTCATCTGGTATATTTCTGCAGATGCTTGGGGACATACCACTTGATGAAGTTGTAGCCAATGCCAGCCGGGGCAGGCTTGATCCCCTTGAATCGGGAGTGAATGACTGGCAGAGACTCAGCAACATAAAGGAAGGTATAGGGCTGTTCCTCGGCCAGGATCTCCTGGAAACGGAAGTAATATTTCCTTCTTTCTTCCTGATCAAAGGTATGACGGGCCTTAATCAGGAGCTCATCTACCTCTGGATTCTTATAGGAGATAAAATTGAATTCCTTGAATTTGGTTTTGCCGGAGTGCCAGATATCGTATTGATCCGGATCGGGGTCAAGGCTCCATCCTAAGATAACTGCCTCAAAGTTCCTCTTGTCAATAAACTCATTAATAAAGGCAGCCCATTCAATGATATGGATCTTAACCTCAATCCCTATTTGTTTCAGGTTTCTCTGAATAATCTCGGCTGACTTGGCCCGCTGCTCATTTCCCTGATTAGTGATAATGGTAAAGGAAAAAGGGTTCCCCTCCTTATCCAGGATACCATCTCTATTAGTGTCACTCCAGCCAGCTTCCTTGAGCAAGGCTTTTGCCTTCTGCGGATCGTAGGGGTAGCGCTTAACCTCGGGATTATACCAAATGGTATCGGGTTTATAGGGTCCGGTAGCAACCCTTCCCAGGCCAAGAAGCACCCCGTCAATGATCTCTTGCTTGTTGATCGCCGAGGAGATGGCCTGGCGAACTTTTCTGTCCTGAAACTTGGGTTCGAGTAAATTATATCCCAGATAGGTATAGCCGAAAGAAAGGTAGCGGTATTTATTAAATCTCTTCAAGAAATCCGGGGAATTGGTCTGGCGGCGATACTGGAGCGGGGTAAGGCTCGTCTCGTCAATCCCCTCAGTCTTCAGCTCCAGGAACATTGTGGCCTGATCAGGAATAATTCGGTAGATATATCGAGCAATGTAAGGGCGCCCTTCAAAATAATCGGGACTGTGCTCGAGGACAATCTTTTCCCCGGTTTTCCACTCCACAAATCGATAAGGGCCAGTGCCAACCGGGGAGCGGCTGAGGGGGCTCTTGGTGATATCTTTCCCCTCCAACAAATGCCGGGGGAGAATCACCAGACTGCCCCAGCTCGCGAGCCCCGGGGCAAAGGCCTCCTTATAGGTTACCTTGAAGGTATAGCGATCCAGAACCTCGGCCTTTTTGACCTCCTCAAAGGCGCTGGCGTAGGCAGTAGGGGTGTTAGGATCAATGATTTTCTGATAACCGAACATCACATCATCGGCGGTAAATTCCACCCCATCATGCCACTTCACCCCTTTTCTTAAATGAAAAGTGATCTCCAGACCATCAGGGGAGATATCCCAGGACTCGGCCAACTCCCCCACAATCTTCAGATCCTTATCGTATTTGATTAAGCCGTTATAGACCAGACCGATAATATTAAAGGAAGGGCTGTCAGAGGCCAGTGGAGGAAGGAGGTTACTGGCATCGCCAATCGAGCCGACCACAATGGTATCGCCGTAAGCGGGCTCTCCCAGTTCTTCGAGTGCGGGCTCCTCAATCACTTCCTTTCCTTCCTGACGACTCTTACAGCTACCCATCGTCAAAAAAAGCAGAATTAGAAAAACCAAGAGCATTGAAGACTTATTTTTTATATAAATCGCCTTAAATATCTGCATATAGTATTCCATAAATCATTATGCTAATAAATTCTAAATCCCAAATCCTAAGCCCTAAACAAATTCTAAATTCAAAGCCTACTTCGCCGAAGTGGCTACGAAGGCTGAATATCTAATGTTCAAAACAGTTCCTTCGACCTCGATGCCCATCGGGGCTCAGGACATGGTTTTGTATTTTGAATTTTGGTCATTTGATATTGTTTAGGATTTGGTGCTTAGTGCTTAGAATTTATTCATCTGTCTATATTTACAACACCACCCTATGCCCATATTATTTTTGCCGTTATATATAACATCTTATGCAAGATTTTTCCTCCTTAAAATCAATCCAATTCAACCAGAGTAATCCCGGGCGGGGGGATGATGGTAAAAAGGCTCAAATCCAGCATCGGGTTGAGCTCCAGGCTGCGGTATTTGACCTTTGCTTCAATAGCTTTCGAAGGCATCTTTATGGAGATGCTTGAGGGAAACCACACTCCGTTTAGCGCATTAAAATCAGAGAACTCAGCGGATAGCTGAGTAATCTCTCCCGGGAAGGAAGTCTCGCTTCGGACAGTCCGGAAATTTACCGGATCGATCCAGAGCCGCTGTGTCTTCCCACCCATTTGGGAAGAGAGCCGGAGAATATACAGATTGCTTTCTCGCTGAAGATCGAGAGCGGTAATGTCGAAATCGATTAGGGAGACCTTTCCCAGTAGCAGTGAAACTATCTCCTCAGTGGGTAGAGGGACTGGGAGAAATCGGGAAAGATTGCGGGTCGAGGCGGCTCCTTCATACAGGCGGCCTTCAGTCACAAAAAGAGCCTGAAGCCGGGAGGAGTCGGTGACCAGCAAGGCTACTAACTGGCCAAAAAAGCTAAGGACTTCCATGCGAATTCGTTCCGGCTCCTGAGCGATTACTACCTCGGAAAACCGATGCTTCCCTTCAGGAGTATTGACCCGGACTTTGGCCAGTGCTCTTAGTGATTGGACTCTGCTGTTGTTCTCCCTCAATTTTTCCAGAAGAATCTCAGGAGAATCGATTGTTAAATCAATTGGAGGGCTTGGCTGTTTGATCAGGGCACATCCCATTAGTAGGGTGAAGGCAAGGAGGGACAAACTTATCCCGATTTTCTGTATCCTTTTACCTTGCATTATTTTGCCCTTGCCTTTCTCCTTCGAGCAGATCCTCAATTTTTTTCTCCAGTCGTTCCTTTATTTCCTCTTCCTCGGGTTTAAGCTCGAGAGCCTGATGGTAGGTCTCCAGTGCCTTTTGCCGGCAGTTGTTCTTAAGATAGGCATCCCCCAGATGCTCAGTGATCAGGGGGTCCTCCGGGACCAGTTTACTGGCTTTCTCCAGTAGCTTTACTGCCTCAAGGATCTTCCCCTTTTTATAATATACCCAGCCCAGGCTGTCGGTTATATAGCCATCCTCAGGTTTTAGCTCCAGGGCCCTTTTAATAAGCTTCTCTGCCTCACCCAGTTTGATCCCCTTTTCAGCATAACTATAACCGATATAATTAAGCGCATCGGCATTTTTGGGGTTTAGTTTCAGAACCTTTTTCATTTCCTCCAGGCTTTCATCACTCCATCCGTCCTGGTCATAGGCAATACCCAGATGATAATGGAGCCTCTCATTGGCAGGAAATTGGCTCAGAGCCTCCTGCAAGACCTTAATTGCCTCGGGATACCTCTTTTCCTGACGATAGAGAGAGCTTAAGGCTTCGATGAGGGTGAGACTGTTAGGCTTGAGCTTCAAAGCCTCTTGCAAAGTTTCCCGAGCCTGCTCCAGATTACCCTCTTTTTGAGTGATATAGGCTAATTGAACTACGGAATCAGGATATATTGTGGCCTCCGGGGGGATCTGGATCAACTGCTCTTTGGCCTTTTCGAACTCCTCCATCTCCGAATAAATTATTCCCTGGTAATAGCGGAGCAGATGGGACTCGGGGCGGACCGCCAGGACAAACTGGAACTCCCTTAGGGCATGGTGATACTCCTTACGCACAAAGTAGATCCTTCCCAGATTGATCCGGAGATTCAGATTACCTGAATCTAACTTCAACAGTTCCTCAAACTCCCCTAAGGATTCCTCCAATTTCTCCTGGGAAAGGTAAAGCTGCCCTAAGCGCTCCCGGGCAGAAATGGAGTAAGGGTCAAGTTGGAGCGCTTTTTGATAACAAGTAGTTGCCTGGTCGAATTCTTCTTGCTTTTCATAGACCAATCCCAGTTCCTCAAGGGCAGTAGGAAAGAAGGG
>JAUWWP010000329.1 GCA_030616835.1 Deltaproteobacteria bacterium
AATAGGTAGGGGGTCAAATCTTTGATATTGACAAAGGAGTAAAAAGGGGAAAGTGGTCAGAGTCACTTGTATTGATGAGAAAAAGTCAAAATGTCAATAACATTCCCTACTTCCTTCTAAAAAAGTCCCCTCTCTCCTGCCTGTCCTGAGGAGCAAAGCGTCTCGAAGCCGTGTCCTGAGCTTGTCGAAGGGGATTGAAAAAACCGATATAATAGTGAAGTTATAATGATTGTGTAGTTGGAGTTGATCAGTACAAGAACAAGACATGTAATGAAAGGATAACTATGAAGGCCATGGTCACGGGCGGGGCCGGCTTTCTGGCCGGGCACCTCATTGAGCGTCTCTTGCGTGATGGACACGAGGTCCGGACAGTAGAGCTCCCGGGTCGGCACACCCCGGAACTGGAGAAATGGGGAGTCGAGGTAATAAAAGGCGACCTCCGGAACCAGGACATCTGCGCCCGGGCCTGCGGGGGTATTTGGGTCGTTTTCCACCTGGCCGCCCTGGCCGCGCCGTTCGGGCCGCGCGAGCTTTTCTGGTCAACCAACGTTACGGCCACCGACAATATAATTGCTGCCTGCAAGATGGCCGGGGTGAGACGGCTTGTCCAGGTAAGCTCGGCATCGGCCGTCTGCGACGGAAAGAACCATGTCATGGCCGACGAGTCCCTGCCTTATCCCAAAAAGTTTTTATGCCATTACAGCGAGACCAAGGCGGAAAGCGAGAAGCGGGTTCTCGCGGCCAACGGCCCTGAGCTGGAGACCGTGGTCATACGGCCGCATGCGATCTGGGGCCCGCGCGACCACACCCTCTTCCCCCGGATCATCGTCCGCGCCCAACAGGGGCGTCTTTTCCAGATCGGCGACGGCACCAACGAACACTCCCTCCTCTATGTGGAGAACGGGGTAGACGCCCTGATATCGGCGGCCACGGCAAAGGCCGCTCCCGGTAAGATATACTTTATTGTTGACGATAAGCCCGTTGTGCTCTGGGAGTTTATTCGCAGGATGCTTAAGGTGTTGAAAGTCCCGGCCCCGCGCAGGGTGATCCCTTATCCGGCGGCCTATGCCATCGGTGCGGCCATGGAGGCGGTCTACAGCGTCATGAAGCTCAAGGGCGAGCCGACCGTCACGAGGTACGTTGCCGTCAAGCTCGCCAAGAACCACTCCTATTCCAGTAAGCGGGCCCAGTTCGACCTCGGCTATTGGCCCAGGGTATATACGGAGGAGGGGCTTAGAAAGGTATATAAATGGATAGATGAGAAGGGACTGCCGGAGAGACTATGATCGCGAAATTCATCTTCCGTTTCTTCAAGGCATAAGTCGGTTAAAAGGAGCCCGAGATGAAACACATTAATTACAATGAGGTGCCCGCTGACAATCTGATGCTCCCCGGCGCTGAGTAGGCAACCATCCGATTTTTGATCGGCCCGGAGGATGCGCCCAATTTTATTATGGTGATGATCGAGCTGGCCCCCGGCGGGAACACCCCGGAACATAACCACGGATGGGAGGAGGAGATATTCGTCATAAAGGGGGGGGGACATTGAAGACCGGGGAGGGAGAGAAGCGACTCCGCGGGGGGGACGCCTTGATAATCGACCAGAATATGACTCACTAATTCTTCAACACCGGAAACGAGCTACTGCAATTCATCTGCGTCCTACCTAAAATGTATTAGGAAATAGATCCGAGTTTATCCCTCCACTTGCATTATTATATTTCCCCCTCCCCTCTTTTTGGGGAGAGGGCAAGAGCCTGCCCTGAGCCCTTCGTCTTCACTCAGGATAATCTCTGTCGAAGGGGTGGGAGGGAACAAAATAATCCCCTCCCCTGCCTGTCCTGAGCCCCGCCTGTGGCGGGGTCGAAGGAGTGGGAGGGGATTAAGGGGAGGGGGAATTGGAACTTTGAAATTTGGATTTCATTTGTAATTTGAGCTTTGTCATTGGGATTTAATCACATATGTTATTGATTATTCCGACAGAATGGAATAAGATAAAGTAATTTTAAAGAACCGATAGAGATAACCAGGGAGAAGGGTATATAGAAATGAGGGTGGTCTTAATTTCTTCTAACTTTTGAAAAAAGAACCATCCCCATTTTCTTTCCGATGCCAATATCTCTTAATTATGCAAAATGGAGGTAATGCACAATGCAGTTCCTACGTCTAAAACTTTCAAACTGGCGCAATTTTTCTGAGGTTGATATATCATTGGCATCACGGATGTTTCTCGTTGGTCCCAATGCATCAGGTAAATCGAATCTACTCGATGTTTTTCGTTTCCTCCGGGATATAGTAAAAGCTGGCGGCGGTCTCAAGAAGGCGGTTATAGACCGTGGAGGAGTTTCCAGTCTTCGGTGCTTGGCTGCCCGTCGATATTCCGACATTAAGGTAGAGGTCCATGCGGGAGAGCCTTCAGAACCAGAAGATTCCCCCCCTTGGCGATATCGGATTGAGTTCAATCAAGACAACCGAAAGAATCCCATTATCAAACGAGAACAATTATGGAAGAAAGAAGACGAGATTGTAAACCGCCCCAATGAAGATGACATGAAGGACCCTCAGCGTCTTACGCAGACATACCTTGAGCAGGTTAATATGAATCAGCCGTTTCGAGATCTTGTCCATTTCTTCGAGTCTGTCCAGTATTTGCATCTTGTCCCTCATATCATCCGAGAGCCAGAGCGGTTCATGGGGAAAAGCGGTGACCCATTCGGAGGAGATTTCTTAGAGAGGCTTGTTAGCACGCCGGAAAAGACTCGTGGAGCGCGACTTCGAAAAATTAAAGAAGCGCTTTGTATAGCAGTTCCCCAATTCAAAGAGCTTAATTTAGACCGTGATATCCGTGGAACTCCACACCTCAAGGCACTTTACGAACACTGGCATCCTCAAGGGGCATGGCAAAACGAGAAGCTGTTCTCAGATGGAACACTTCGCTTATTAGGATTTCTTTGGTCTTTATTGGACGGAGAAGGACCGCTGTTGCTTGAGGAGCCGGAGCTTTCGCTCCACCCCGGGGTGGTAAGGCTCCTTGCCAGACTCATCGCACGCATTCGTAGAAAAAAAAGACGACAGGTGCTAATCAGTACACATAGTTCTGATTTAGTGGCAGATAAAGGTATAGGAGGGGATGAGGTTCTTGTGTTAAATACCACGAGCGAGGGAACAGTAGCTAAAGTAGGAAAAGATGTCAGGGAAATATGTGTGCTTCTTGAAAGCGGAATGAGCGTGTCTGAAGCTGTCCTACCAAGGACGGAGCCAAAAAATGTGCAACAACTAGAACTCTTTGAGGGATAGATCCTATGTCCAGTGTTAATCTTGCTGTTGAGGGGGAGCTGGACGAAGAGGTACTCAAAAAAATCTTTGCCTCTCTGAATGTTGAGGTTATAAATTGTTACGGCAAAAGAGGTAAAAACTACCTACGAGACAATGTGCTACGCTACAATCAAGCGGCGGCGAACTTACATAGAGGCTGGGTGGTTTTAGTCGATTTAAACGATGAAGCCCCATGCCCACCTCCATTAGTTGAGGATTGGCTTCCTCATCAAAGTCCGTACTTCCAATTGCGCGTTACAGTTCGAGCTGTAGAAGCAAGGCTGCTCGCAGATATACATGAGGTAGCACGCTTTCTAAGAGACTCGAGGGATCGAATTCCGAAAAACCCTGAGCAGCTGCAAAATCCTAAGAAGAACTTGATAAATATTCCACGCTCTTAT
>JAUWWP010000479.1 GCA_030616835.1 Deltaproteobacteria bacterium
CGCTTCCCAGTTGTTCTGGTCAAAGGAAAAGGATGCCGGGTCTGGGACATCAACGATCGGCAGTACCTTGATTTTGCCTCCGGGATAGCAGTTAATAACCTGGGCCACTGCCATCCCCGGGTGGTAAAGGCAATTCAGGCCCAGGCGAGAAAGCTCCTGCATGTATCCAACCTTTATTATATCGAACCTCAGATTGAATTAGCGCGGCTGCTCACTGCCAACAGCTTTGCTGACCGGGTATTCTTCGGCAACAGCGGCTCCGAGGCCAATGAGGCAGCCATTAAACTCGCCCGAAAATACGGGAATGAGGTTCTCCGCGGAAAGTATGAGATAATTACTACCTACGGATCCTTTCACGGCCGCACCATTGCCACGGTTTCGGCCACTGGTCAGGAAAAATTTCGCGCCGGCTGCCAGCCCCTGCTCCCCGGATTCAAATATATTCCCTTTAATGATCTGGAAGCCGCCCGAGCGGCGATCTCACCCAAGACCTGTGCCCTAATGGTGGAGCCGATCCAGGGTGAAGGCGGGGTTAATCTCCCCTCAGACAGCTATCTAAAAGGTCTGCGGAAACTCTGTCGGGAGAAAGGTATCTTACTGATCTTTGATGAGGTCCAGGTGGGAATAGGGCGGACCGGAAGGCTTTTCGCCTATGAAAATTACGGGGCTCCCCCGGACATTATGACCTTAGCCAAGTCCCTGGGAGGAGGGGTAGCTATCGGAGCAATGCTAACTACGGAAAAGATTGCCCGGTGCTTCACCCCGGGAAGCCACGCCTCCACCTTCGGGGGTAACCCTCTGGCCACTGCGGCGGGAGTGGCTGCTCTCTCTGCCATTCTGGAGGAGGGTATTTTAGAAAATTGCCGAGAGATGGGAGAGTACCTGTGCGCACAGTTAACAGCTTTAAAGGATCGATTTGATTTTATCAGGGAAGTTCGGGGAAAGGGGCTAATGATCGGCATGGAGCTTGAGTTTGAGGGAGCGGAAATTGTTAACCGGTGCCTGGAGAAGGGACTGCTGATCAACTGCACTGCGGGGAAGGTTCTACGCTTTATTCCTCCGCTGATTGTTACCAGGAAGGAAATTGATAAGGCAATTAAGATAGTTGCCCAGGTATTATCTCAAATTTGAGAAAAGCTCTATTCTTTGGCTCATCCCCGATTGTTGCGGGTAAGCAATCCAAATATCAACTGAGAAATCCTAAATCCCAAATCCTAAACTCTAAACAAATTCCAAATTCAAATTAACCAAATTCAAAACTATTTTGTTTCTTCAAGATCATAATCCCTTCGACGAGCTCAGAACAGGGTTTTGTATTTTGAATTTTGGTCATTTAATATTATTTAGGATTTGGTGCTTAGTGCTTAGGATTTATTTTAATTGAGTTTTGTCACTTGACATTTATCTCTTCAGGCTGACCGATCAGCTCTACTGATACCTCCTGCCCGGGTTCAACCACAGTTACCTCTTCTGGAAGGATAATAAAACAGTTAGCCGAGAGTATTGCCTGCAGGTTGGCCGAGCCCTGATCCCCGGCCGAGGAAACATAGAACTTTCCCTGCTGAACTTTAATCAGGCCTCGTAGATACTCCCTTCGTCCTGCCTTCTTTCTGAGCTGGTGAGTCGATACGGCCTTCACCAGCGGCCGGAACAGATCCTGCCTCCCCATCAGCTTCAGGAGTGCTGGCCGGACGAAGTTCTCAAAGGAGACCATCGAGGAAACGGGGTTGCCCGGCAGTCCAAAGACCGGGAGGCTATTAATTGTGCCGAACATCAGGGGCCTGCCCGGCTTGACCGCTACCTGCCAGAAGTGAAGCTTCATCCCCAGATCCTTCAAGACATCCTTAACCAGATCATACTTACCAACAGAAACTCCCCCACTGGTAAGGATCATATCTGCCTTCTTAAGGCCACGGGTAATGTACCTCTTTAGATCCTGTTCGCTATCTCCGGCAATCCCTAAGAGGATGGGCTGCGCATTTAGACTCAGAACCTGGGCGTAGAGGGAGTAGGAATTGCTCTCCCTGATCCTTCCCGGCTTGAGTGGCTGTTTAATATCTATTAGTTCGCTGCCGGTGGTAAGAATTGCTATCTTTGGCCTCCGGTAAACCGGGATCTCCTTTATCCCCTGGGTTGCCAGGGCACCTAAATGGGGCGGGCCCAAGATCGTTCCCTTCTGCAGGACTACCTCGCCCTTTTTGAAATCCTCGCCGGCAAAGCGGACATTTTCCTTGGGTTTGGTTTCCTGAAGGATACTGACCTTGTCAGCACTTCCCCTGGTATACTCAACCATCAGCACCGCATCTGCACCCTTAGGCATTAGTGCCCCGGTCATGATCTGGCTGGTGGTGCCCGGGGTTATCCTGAACTTGGGGATGGCTCCGGCAGGAAGGTCCTCCAGAACC
>JAUWWP010000288.1 GCA_030616835.1 Deltaproteobacteria bacterium
GAGATCGATAGCCTCCTGGAGAGTTTGGAGGAAAAGGATTAAGCGGGAGTAATTCAGGGGTAGAATGCAAGCTTCCCAAGCTTGACGTCGCGGGTTCGACTCCCGTCTCCCGCTCCAATCATTCGACAGGCCTGTCGAAGGGCTCAGGACAAGAATTAAAGGATTCTGAGCAGGAGAGGTTATGATTTTCTAACTATTTTCTGGTTCCTTTTTCCCTAAATCCTGCCGACCTGTTTCCTTTAATTTTACTTACCCAATCTTTTTGCCGTTTTTCCAGCCCGGGACGCGCAAAGGATGGGATTTTTTTTAATTTATGTTACCGTTAAAGTGCCCAATCTGTAAGAAGCTAAGCTCCTGGAAGGGGAATCCCTATCGTCCCTTTTGTTCCGAAAGATGTAAGCTAATAGATCTGGGAGCCTGGGCCAGTGGGGAGTATCGCATTCCTGGAGAAAAGGTAAACCCCGTTAGAAGCTCACACAGGGCTTTAGACTCCGTATTCGCTAAAGAATCTGAAAACTGTCCATCCCCGGGGCAAGCCACGGGGCTTTCTAACGGGGTAAAATATGAGAGAAAGTCCGAATCAGAGGAGAAAGATTGATTATTTCAGGGAATAGCATCCTACTTCGCCAAGGCTTCGTAGGACATGGGGGAATAGCCCTGTCCGCCATAGCTTTAGCGACGGCGGAAGGGAATAGCAGGGAGTTGCAGGGTCTCGAACCTTTAATTCTTTCAAGTAATTCGGATCTTCAGGCTGAATCTGGGATTAAGTATTTGATTAAGAAAAAGGCAGCAATATTCTTTTTAGTCATCTTCCTACTGACTACCGCAGTCATCTGCTTGGTGAAGAGTCCTTTAACCAGCAGAGCCGTAGGGAAGTATCTGACATCTGTTCTTCAGCGAAAGCTAAATATCCTGAGTGAGGTTGAAGCAGTAAAGATTCATATCCTTTCCCCTACGCTGGAGATTAAAGGTCTTTCGCTTTTCTCCCACCCGGCTGAAGAGACACCACCCTTACACATATCCAGGATGAAGATCGCTTTTAGGCCCTGGCAGCTTTTTGCGGGCCGGGTCTCCGTTAAGGAAATCTCCCTTTTCTCTCCCACAATTAATTTGGAAATCAAGGATAATAAGATTACCAATCTGCCCGGGCATGCTCATTCCTCCGGCAAAAAGGAGCAATCATCAGGTTTTAGCTCGATATCAATTGATAAATTCAGCATTTCCGAGGGGAAGCTAATCTTAAATAAAGCCAGCCGGTCTGTTCTCAAATTTACCGAAATTAATGGGTATATAGCTCTGGGAGTAAATCAGGATAATTATCGAGTAGTGCTTTCCTCTAAGCTTCCTTTGCTGTCTCGGGAAGATCCCGGGGTTTCTCCCCGGTCCGTCTTAGCAACAAAAGCAAAGCTTTCCGTAGTTATGAACGGGAAACTCTCTTCCTTCTCTCCTTTCGGAACAATTAGGATTATCAATGCTGCCTGGGGCGAATTCAGGCTCACTGAGTTGAACAGTAGCTACCGGCTTTCCCGACAGGGGGTAGAGTTCTTCGACCTTAGGATAAAGAATCCCATTGGGACAGTCAGCGGCCAGAGTCGGATAAGATTTACCGAGGACCTTGATCTTCAAGCCACGCTTACCCTGCAGGATATTAAATTGGGGGAGCTGCTTCGCACCCTTCCGGTTAAATATAAGCAGGTGATGGCTACCATAGGCGGAGGGATAGAGCTAAAGGGAAGGCTCAGGAATGGCTTTGTCCTTAAAGGGGAGACCGAGCTAAATGTGGAGCAATTAAAGTTTCTTTCAGGTAAAGGAGGTGAAAACGCTAAAGTGGTAGTGGGAATTGAGGAAATAAAGGTAAACACCGGATTGGAGATCGACCGAAAAAAATTATCTATCTCCGGGGTGGTGAATACCGTCGAGTCAACAATTAGTGTAAGAGGTGATTTTTTCAAAGACAGAATGCATCTGGATTTTTATTCTGACAGGTTTGATTTTGCTGATCTCTCACCTATTGCCGGGTTTCCCCTTGAGGGAAAGGGAGAGATAGCTGGAACGCTTGCCGTCAGGCATGGCGGTCTCTTCCTCGACACAAGGGTTAATCTCCCGGACTTTGAATTCTATCGGCTGAAACTCGGTTCAGTTAGGGGGGATATAGCTTATCAATCCCGGGTGTTTTCTTTCTCTCAATTGGCTCTAAAGAAGAATGAAACTCCTTACTTCTTTGATGGGAGACTGAATTTCGGCGAGAGATTTACTATGGAGACTAATCTTAAAATTCCTTCAGGTAGGGTGGAGGATATTATTGAAATTATCAATGAAGGCAGCCAGGAGACACTCAACGGGGAGATCAAGGTAGAGGTAAGGCTTGCCGGGGAGCCGAGATACCTGAATGGGAAGGGGAGCATGCAGGTAAGTTCGGCCAGACTATTCGGGAAAGAAAAGCAGCAGATTGCGGTCCAGATAAGGATGAACAACGGAGATTTAATCCTGGAGAATCTAACTCTTTCCCAAGAGAAAGGAAAGCTTGTCGGTGGAGGCGAGCTTAAATCTGATGGTAGGTTGAGCTTTGATCTGGTCGGGGAAGATCTCTCTCATAACCAGTTCGGGTGGCTTAAAATACAGGGTCGCCTTTCCGCAGGAAGGGATACAAAGCTTTTCTTAAAGGGAGAAACGGATCTCTATTTGTTGGATATGTTCACCAAGGCGATCACCCAGGCAAAGGGTAAGGTATCTTTCGATGGCCAGATCTTGGAAAGGATAGGCTCACCCAAGATTCTGGGCACTATCGGAATTGAAAACGGCTCACTAAACCTGGTTAAATTTTCTCAATACGTTCAGGGTATTTCAGCCGATATTAAACTCACTCAAAAGGGGATTATTCTCCAGAAATTTGAAGCAGTGCTTGGAGAAGGAACGGTTAAGGCCGGGGGAATGATCGGGCTCAAGGGTTTCAGATTTAAGGAATTCGACCTTGCTGGTGAGTTTAACAATACTGATTTTATCCTATCTTCCTGGTTGCCCTTAGGGCTTGAAGGAAGGGCGCGGCTTTCGGGAAAGATAAACTTAAATGGCCCTTCCAGCTCTCCTTTACTAAGTGGTGATGCAAGTGTTCAGTATGCCACCCTGAGCGGAACAATTAACTGGAAGTCAATGCTGCTTGATTTTCGCTCGCGTAAATTTAAGCCCCAACCCTTGCTTACTGATGACGAGAGGATTAGATTAGATCTCAGAATCCATGCCGATGATACCATCATTATCAAATGCAGCCTGGCAGAAACTACTGTCGGGGGAGATATTGCGATCGGAGGAAACATCGATTCGGTAAACCTCAAAGGCGATTTGGAATTCACTAAAGGTAAACTTTTTTATGAGGATAATGAGTTTACCATTACCTCCGGGATCATAAATTTCATCGGGGCCCAGCAAATCAATCCCTACTTCGACATCGCCTCCCAGACCAAGGCGAAGCTCGGAGAAGAAGAATATCAGATTTACTTAAATATTACCGGCAATTTAGATGATTATAAGATTCTTCTCTCTTCCGACCCCCCCCTCACTGAAAAGGATATCCTCTCGCTCCTTTCCTTCGGGTTTGTGAGTAGTGAACTACCGGAGGGCGCTGGCAGCAGCCGGGTAACCTATGAGGCCGCATCTCTGATTGCTGATGAGTTGGGAGCCCAGGAGGGGATTGAGCAGGTGCGGAAGTTTGTTGGATTGGATACATTTAAAATAAATCCCTACTTCTCTGATTCCTCCAAAACTACCCGTCCCCGGCTGACGATGAGTAAGGAGTTAATGAAAGATTTTAATATAATTTACTCAACCGGCTTAGAGGAAGTAGGGAAACAGCGGGTCCAGGTAGAATATAAATTAAATAAGAACTTTTCCCTCTTGGGGGATTGGGATAACGAGGAAGAACAAGAAAAGATGGGAAACTTAGGTGCCGATTTGAAGTTCAGATTTGAGTTTAGGTAGAGTTAGCAAAAATCCCTAGTGAGCTAATTGTGTTCAACCTCAGGCAGGAGTCCAGGGTCCAATCGGATCTTGGACATTTTTTTATGAAACAGAGTCTTTCCCGATATATCCGGTTAGGATCCATACTCCTTTTTCCTTTAATGGCCATAATGCCCTGTCAAGGATTAGCTGCC
>JAUWWP010000014.1 GCA_030616835.1 Deltaproteobacteria bacterium
AAGAAATTATCTGGTTACTCACAGATATATCTAATAAATCTTTGTGGAAAGATTCCGAGACGGGTATAGATACACCCTTAAATTTTAGTATTCTCTTAAGAATGTTTTCCATCCCATTATATGTGTTGTGCAAAAATGTAGCGATAGCGGCTAACTCAACAACTGTTTTTTCTGTTCGTTTTAAAGCTTCTTGCAGTGCTTGAAGTGTCTCTAAAATATGTTCTTTTTCCGCCAAGATCTCTCGAAGTAATTTATCCATAGATTTTGACTCCTTCTTCTTCAACTATTTGATTGAATAATGATTTCTTAGATAAATCTACAAGATCTACCGGCTTAGATAAACTCCTCAATAATTCACCATAAAATTTGAAAAATAATTTCGGCGGAACTCCCTTCACTCCTAAATCAATGTCGGTAGCCTCACGATTATCATCCAATGAAGAGCCAAATAAATAAACGGAAGATACATTATATTTTTTGGCATACTGTATAATTGTCTCTTTATCGCTTTCCGTTATCATACTTCACCTCATTTCTTCGCTCATCCGGATAACTTCCTCAACCACTACTTCAACAATCTCTTCCCGCTTTATTTTACCCTCTGTCTTTCCCCTAAGATAGAGCATGGCCACCCCCTTACCTCCGGCTATGCCCACATCGGCCTGGACTGCCTCTCCCGGTCCGTTGACCACGCAACCCATCAGGGCCACCTTTACGGGACTGGCGATGTGAGCAAGTTTTTTCTCAATCTCCTTACTCAGCTCGATAACCCCGATCTCATCCCTTCCGCAGGTGGGGCAGGAAATCAGGTCAATCCCCCGACGACGCAGGCCAAGCGATTTTAGAATCTCGTAGCCGGCCCTTACCTCCTCCTCTGGTTCCCCGGTGAGGGAGACCCGAATCGTATCCCCGACACCCTCGGCTAAAAGGATCCCTATCCCCACTGCCGATTTAATCGTCCCGGAAAACAGGCTGCCGGCCTCGGTAATACCCAGATGCAGAGGATAATCAATCCTCTCCGCTATCATCCGATAGGCATCGGCAGTACTTAGGACATCAGAGGCCTTAAGGGAGACCTTTATCTGATAAAATCCCATATCCTCTAAGATCCCAATATGGCGGAGAGCGCTCTCCACCATCCCCTCCGGACCGGAGCAGCCATATTTGCTTAATAGATCCTTTTCCAGGGAGCCGGCATTGACCCCAATCCTGATGGGAACTTCCCTTTCCTTTGCCGCCTTGATTACCTCCTTAACTCGCCACTTCTGGCCGATATTGCCGGGGTTCAGTCGCAGTCCATCAACACCCTGGGCAATGGCCTTCAGTGCCAGACGGTAATCAAAGTGGATATCAGCCACCAGGGGAATATTAATTGCGGCCTTGATCTCCCTCAGCTTCTCGGCAGCCAGGCGATCAGGAACCGCTACCCTAATAATCTCGCATCCTACCTCCTCCAGTCGATGGATCTGAGCCAAAGTGGCTGCTACATCCTGGGTATCGGTATTGGTCATTGACTGAACACTAATGGGCGCCCCACCCCCTACCTTTACCCCCCCAACGGAGATCTGCCTTGATTGCCTTCTCCTCATACTCCTTTACCCCTGAGCCTGAAGCTTACCAAGCTCTAAATTACATGAAAAATAAAAAAAAGCAAGGAAACAGTATCCTTGCTTTCTTAGCTAACACTGAGGGAAGCAAGCTATCTAAAAAACCTCGATCCGGATATGGTCTCCGATCACTAACTCCTTTATGCTCTTGGTAACCAGAGCCGTCGAGGTTTTCTCCTGGACATTCAGCACCACCAGTTTCCCCACATTCTCTACGGGGAGCTGCAATTTTCTGCCCGTCATCCGGTCTTTGACCTTCCTGGCTGGCCGGTAAACGGTGAAGACATTGCCTGCCTCAACCTCATCCCGCTTTCCTTTATCTATATGAACAATATCTCCCTCACCCAGGAGAGAGACCGGCTGTTTCGAGTCAACAATATAGCCCTCCAGTCCTGCTTTAGTTCCCTGGAGGATTATCTCTCTCACCGCCGGCTCAAACGGACGGATCCGGTCTCCCCGGGAGATCACATCGTAGGAGCGAAAGATCGTTGCGGTGGAAACATTCTCCCCATTCAATTCCACTACCTCCAGCCCCCCCAGGATCTTGATCTTATACCCCAGAGTCTCTCCGGTTATCGGATGATTTACTTTCTTGGTAACTGTATAAATACTGAACTTATCTCCCACCGCAATCCCTGAGGCATCACCCAGATTGAGATAAACACTGTCTTTTTCCCCCAGCATGAGCTTCTCCTCCTTGGAATCCAGGATCAGCCCGGCAGCCGCCAGCTCTTCCAGAGAGATAAACCCGGTAGAGCCCATCCGGGAGTAATAGATCGTCCCCTCCTTCTTTTCCAATCCCACCACTATCGGGCTTACTGCCATCTCCTCCTTAAGGGCCTCCTCGGTAATCTCCGCCTCTCTCTCCAGAGGAGCCTCCTCCACCCCGGTGGGCAGCAGAGCCTCTGCCCGAGGTACGGCGGCAGCTCCAGGAAGTGGGACTGCCCTCGCTGGTGAGGGAACCAGTGCTATTGGCTCCCCGGGAAAGATCAGGTGAGGATCGGTAATGTACTTGTTCTGTTCCCAGAGCCGGGGCCAGTACCAGGCATTGTCCAAAAACCTGGCCGAGATGTCCCAGAGAGTATCTCCCTGCTTGACAATGTAAACCTGGGTCTCCGGGCTTAACTTTTCCTCCATTTGGGCAATCAGGTTTACCGTAAGCCCCAGTATCGCTACTATAATTACCAGATTTAGAAAATTCCTTTTCATTTTTGTCCCTCCTCTATTTTTGATAATTATACCATATTTGTAATATATTTTAAACAAATTAAATTTAAAAGTCAACAAATTTTTCTAAAATTGTCTAAAATATTATCTGCTTAGCTTGTTAAGCTTTATGAATTGACGGAAATTTAATTTATTGTCTGGATAATTTCTGTAACTAATTTCTTCTCCTTAAGGTCGGTTAAGTATGTCATGTTCTCCTACCGTTCTAAGGATAATTGTTTTTCCTTTTAGGTTGAAGGTTATTCTTAGGCTTTTAGATGCCCTGGCTTCCCAGATATTTTTTGTTCCCTTAACCTTTTTTACTACCAGGGATGGGTGTTTTAAGTTTTTCTCCATTTGAAGAAAGGCTTGATTAATCCTTTCTTGCGAGCGAGGTGTTAGTTTTTTGTAGTCTCGCTTGAACCTTGGCAGCCAGATGAACTTATTCATTGAGTTCATCTATTAGAACCTTAGCATCTTTAACTTCTTTGCCTTTTCCTTGGCGGAGTTCTGCCTCTGCTTCTTCTTCAGCCTCTTGGTGATCTTTAGTCCAAAACCACACCTGGCTTTTGTCAATCAACTCTTTAGGAATTATCTTTAATGTACTTCCTTCCATTGTAACTTCCACGTAGTCTCCCGACTTACAGTGCAAGGCTTTTCTAAACTTTGCTGGTATTGTAATTTGTCCTCTTGGGTTTATTTTAGTTAAACTCATATATTTTGCCTCCTTTTACATTTTCATACTATCACATATTCATACAATTATCAAGTTCAGGTCAAATTTTTTCTAAAATATTATCTGCTTAGCTTATCAATCTTTTCCCCGGCCTTTCGGGCCACCTCGCTCTCGGGGAACTCGGTCATCACTCTCAGTAAGAATGTCCGGGAGCTCTCCGGATCACCCATTGCCGCATAAGCAAGACCGATCTTCAAGAGGGCATCAGCTACCTTATTGCCCTCCGGGAAGTTATCGATAACCTTCTGAAATTCAGCAATTGCCCCCGGATACTCTTTTAGACCGAAATAGCACTCCCCGATCCAGTACTGGGAATTGTCCGCTAATTCGTGCAGGGGAAATTGCTTGATGAATTGACGGAAATTTAAGATGGCCTCCTGATACCTGCGAGAGCTATAATAATCATAACTACGACGATAGAGTTCATCAGGCCCCGAAGGGACGGTTTTCCTGGAGATCGGAGAACTCACGACTTCCTTTTTAACTGAAGGCGCCCTACTCTTCTTTCCCTTAAGAATCAAGGGCTTAAGTTCCCCGAGGGCCTGGCAGTTATCCTTTACCTTGCCATCCAGGATAAGAAGATTATTATCCAGCTCTTCCACCTGGCGGCTGAGAGCAGTAATTGCCTTATTCATTTCAATGACCTGAGCCTGGAGATCCTTTATTTGCCCCTCCTGCCCCCCTGCAGTTGCACAGCCCCAGATCACCATTAAAAAGATAAAGAGGCTCCTCTTCATCAGGGTTTGCTCCTCCTTAATTAAGTCAAATAATAGCTATTTTCAGGCATTTTGTCAATAAAATTTATGCGAAATAGGGGACGTAATTAACATATTAACATTTCTATAATGTCCCTTTTTAACGGACGCTGTCCCTAATTTCTCATTCTTCAAACAAATATTAAAAATATTGCCTGAGAAACCTTAGAATTAACATGAAAAGACCTAAAATCAAAAAGATGATATAAACTACCCTCTTTCTCAAAAAATTTTGAAATTTTCCGAGTTCCGGGTAGTATGCTATGGTCTCAAGTCTATTTATTTGTGCATTTCCGTTATTCATAAACCACTACCTTTCCTTACAAAAAATTATCGCTAATTTTAAGCCTTAGTTAGCCTGTACCTTTGTCATTTTATTCTGCCAAGAGTGCGGGCCTGCCTGCCCTGCCTGCCCTGAGCTTGCCGAAGGAAGCAAAGTCGAAGGGAGCCTCTGTCTTCTGTAGTTATGGAACTAATGGAACTACGTCCCCCTGGGAAAGATTCATTCCGGCGGGATAAACTGCTCTAATTTTTTCCGCAACTCAGACGGCAAAAGGCTTAATCCCACCTGGTAGCTGGCGTTCGTCCAACCAAATCCCTCCTTGGTGATGTAGGCAAATTTTATTCCCACGTTGCCGTACTCCGTAAAAACACGGTGGGACCGGATCACGATATCAAATTTTTCCGGGATTGTTCCATTATGCTCAATGGCATTTCTGGTAATAGTGTAGAGCCAGCGGTAGATTAACCGGTGCGCGATTTCATCAAAACCGTAGTCGGAAAGCCCACGCCAGATCAACATCTGATGCGGAGCCCAGCCGTGGGGATAGTCCCATTGCCGGAGTGGTCGTGACTCGGATATCGGACCACGCGACTCCTCCGCCGAGGCGGTGATGCCCCCGGCCATCTCCAGCAGCGGCAAGCCATTGGCCACCAGCCTCTTCGCCTGTCTCGGGGTTAGCAGCCGGGTTCCGGGATCATCTTTATGCCCCGCCCACAGAGGGTAAAGGGTCGTGGCGCTCACATACCCACGGCGCCGTTTCTTGGCGATATCGTAATCGAAAAACATGCCGCGGCGTTTGTCCCACAGGTATCGGTTTATCAGCTTCTTCCGCTTCTTTGCCCGGCCGTACCAGGTTGAACCCTTCTCGCGGGAGCCGCCCGTCCGCGTTAATGCGTCCCCAAATTCCCTTTCGATGGTCCGCGCGATATCGAGCTCTATCTTGTAGAGCAACGAATTGAGGTCCACGGTTACGAAGTCGGCACAGCGATCACCTTCCCAGTTCCAGCGGTAGGTCGTGTCGTTGCCGGATTCCCTGACGCAGCGGTCATGGAAAAAGAACCTGTCCAGCTCCGGGACCTTGATCTTGCCCGACTTATACCGCTGTTCGAAATCCCGCGTATCCAGCTTATGCCCGGTTGCGTAGGGCTTATAGATCGCATCGAAGTGTCCTGGTTCCACCTCGGGCGGTGGACCCAGACCGCGCCCGTAGTAGCGGCTGAGCCCGGTCTCGGTAAGCCGGTCCCTGTTCATCCATACTTCATGGTATTCCTTGATGGCCGCCCGAAATACGTCCCGGAGCCAGGCCTTCGTCTCGGTATTCCTGGGGAGGTGCTCGTAGACCGCTAAGGCCATCGAGGTGAGAAACGGCGGCTGGGACCGGGTAAGATAGTAAGTGCGGTTGGCGTTAAGGATCTTGCCGTAGTGGGTAATCTGGTAGACGAGGTTATCCACCATGGCCCTGGCTAAGTCGACGCGGCCGTCCACCAGCAGGCCGAGCGACTCGAAGTAGCTGTCCCAACCATACATCTCGTTAAAGCGGCCGCCAGGTACAACGAACGGCACCCCGACGTAATCACCCTCTGGGGTTTTCTCCAGTGCGAGGCAGAGAGGGCCGTGTTTGCCGTTGAGGCTCCGGACATACTCCGGGGTGATCTCTGCCGGCAGGCGCCCCACGCGGAGCCGCAGGTCCGGACGCTGCTTCGACACCTTGGAGAAGTACTCATAGGCCAGCGCATCCGTCTGGGGCACATACACATGGCGGAACCCGCTGGCGGTAACTTTCTCATCGCGTAAGAGCTGGTCAAGGTTCTGCTTGTCCATCCGCCGCGTTAGACCGTCCCAGTAGATTTCCCGGATCGACCGGGAGATGCGCCTGACAGGATTTTCGAAGACCTTCCGAAGATCAAGCTGGGCAACTTTAGCCCCCGTCTCCTGCGCGAGCTTCAGTTCCTGGAGCAGGTTGGATAAATAATAGGTCCCGACCAATTCGTATCGCTTTCCGTCAGTTGCAATGAGCCAGAACCGCTTATCACCGCGCTCCTTCTCCGGTGCCCGGGTGTCCAGAACCGTGATCTTCTTATCGCCGTCCGTATCCTCATCCTCGATCAACCGGTTCAGATTCTCCTGCACATCCACCTGGACAGTTTGTTCTGAATGGAGGATAGCTTCGTAGTGGCTCCTTTTCCTGGATGTCCGCCCGTGAGGGTTATTGTTGGTGGTTTCCGGCGGCGCTTGCTCTGACTTTGAGTTTCCTCTCCGGATCTCGTTCATTCGCTCATTCCGCTTTGAAGCTGTTTTTTTCAGCATTTAAAAATAATTCCTTTGAATTGGCTGAAGCGGATTATGGTATTTTAAATCTTGTAGCGTATATTTTCTTGGGAAAGTCGCCTTTTGCATACTCGATGTTCTTTTCTCCCTTCACAAGAGCTTCATCCGCATACGCTTCTATCACTTCACCTATGAATAGGTTTTTTTCTCCTGTTTCTATTTCTTGCCTGACTTTACATTCCATATAAGCTACACACTCCTCAATAGTAGGGGCTTTTACCTTGCGTGCTGGTTGCGGAGTTAACCCCGTTTCCTTAAATTTATCAACCTGATACCCTGAGTGGAAACCACAATAATATATCTTTGATTTTAGCTCTTTTGGGGGAACATTGACAACAAATTCTTCAGTATCTTCAATCAACTTACATGAATAAGTCCCCCTCCCAATGGCACAAGCTATGAGTGGGGGTTCTTTTGAGACAGGCATACAGAAGCTGACCGCTATGATATTTGATTTTCTTTCAATGTCTCCACATGTTAGCAAAAAATGTCTCATCGGCCACATAAACTCCAGATATTCCACATCCGTTCTCATTCTCAGACCTCCACCTTCATTATTAGCCACATTAATCGCCTAAAGAAATGGGTAGAGGAGGACACTGGCGTAGTGGCTGTAGTTCAGAGCAGCGGTCATTATTCACCGATTCACCATTTCCGATTTACGATTCACGCTATAATCTGCGCCATCATTTGCTGTCATCAAATTGTCCTATGTCAATGGCTGACTCCGCACGTTCCTTGAAAGGTCAGGAGCGTGCTTGAATTTGCTCATGCAGTTGGCGGTATGCTTTTCTCAGTCCGAGCTGAGTGAAAAAGGAGGTTGTCAAAACATATAGGGAAAGACGACGTGTTACCGCATGTAGTGTTCTCTTGCTAATCCGTCCCATGCTGTAACCTTGCCTCATTACCTCTGAATTGGCCTCCAGCATTTCATTTTCCGACATGAGCGGGTGCTTGAATACGACATAGCCTCCGCCGTAATGGTCCCAGGGGCGGTCCGTGAGGATCCGTCCCTGCTCCAGGTACTCCTGATATATCTGGCTTCCGGGCATGGGGGTCAGGGTGAAAATGAACGGAATAATGTTACATTCATCGCAAAAGTCAAGGGTTCGGTAATAGGTTTCCCCGGTATCCTCGTCCCAGCCGATGATGAAAAACCCCATGATTACGATCCCCAGATCCTGGATAGTCCGGATGTTCTCCTTCATCTTCCGGAGGTCAAAGGTGTCCGGGGAAGTATAGTGCAGCTTCCGCCAGGCTCCGGACTGTTTTTGCCCCTTCGAGGATATGGACTCCAGACCCGCGGCAACAGCACTGAGACCACTTTCCGCGGCAAGCTCCAGGATCTTGCGGCCATCTTTGTAATTTACCGCCGACAATCCCCCGGCACCACCCCAAAGGTGCTTTGGACGGAGACCGGCCAGCTCTTTATAAAGATCAAGATAATATTGATTCTCTACAGGTCTGTCCTTAATCTGGGGATGGCCGAACACGCTATCGTCTACGTTGAAGTAGAGCTTAGCGAGCGTTGCCACTTCGGCCACGACCTCATCGATGGGCCGGTGGCGAATTTTAGAGCCGAAGATGTCGGTCACCGGACAAAAGCGGCAGTGGTTGGGGCAACCGCGAGTCGTGAACATGGAATCCATGAAATAGCGTTTTTTGGGAAGGAGGTCTCGCCTCATCATTGGAAGGCCCTCAAGCGACGGCCTTTCTTTTTCATGATGTACCGTCCCTTTCAGTCCTTCTACCGGATAAGGACCACATACGTAAAAGTCTTTAAGCTTGTCCTGCTCGGCATCCTTGAGGATAATCGGCCAGAGCTTTTCGCCTTCGCCGATAGCCACCGCACTCGCGTGGGATTTGGCCTCCTCAGGCAAGGCGAAGGTGTGCGGCCCGCCCAGGATTACCTTTTTCTCCCTCTTCAAGAACTCGTCCGCTATTTCATAGGCCGCAACGGCGAGGGGAGTGCGAACGGTGATGGCCACAAGGTCGACCTCGGATTCATACTCCACCTGGTCGCCCATGAACATATCTACCAGAGTAACCTCGTGTTTATCAGGCGTGAGCGCAGCCAGCAGCGTCAGGGACGGCGGCATGACCGAAACCGTTGCCTTTGTAGGCTCTAGGTCTCGGGCGGGAAAGATTACGGTTATTTTCACTTTTTTCCCTTCTTATATTAAAACGACTGTCTAGGAAAATAGGGACAGCGGGGCTGTTGAAAAACCTCCCCACACTGTCATTCTGAGCCAAGCGAAGAATCTTATTCCCATATTTAATACAGTGTTTGAGACCCTTCGCTCCGCTCAGAGTGAGATTTTTGACTTTTTCAACAGCCCCACAGCTCCCGTTTTTCTATTCGCTCATTTGTCAATAATAAAGATTTGATTCCCTACCCTTTTTAAAGTCAAGAAGTTATCTACGTGGTCCTATTTTTCCTACAGAATTTCCCACATTTTTACCATTTCCCAATCATTACTTTCGTTACTCTTTCATTACTTTTTCATTACCTTCAAGGTATACATAACCTTTCTCCCGCCTCCTTCGAGTACGAATACATCTTTTTCGACAATCTCAGATAATTCCAGATAAGCGGTCTTATTTGAAACGGTGTTAAGTTCTTGATACACCTTATTCGTAATCTTCCCCTTCTCCTTTACATACATTACTGCTTTTATCTGCCGCCCGTTCAAGCCGAGATTATACAGATAATCCTCTGTAAAAATATCCTTTCTGAAGGTCACCCGAAATCCCTGATACTCTTCAAAAAGGGGTTCAGGAATCCCAGCACCAAGGCAGGCTTTTCGCATTTTATCTATCCCGCTTCCCCACTGTTCAATCCACCCAATGTCATAAAATATTCCCGCTATTCCTTTGTTGCGAAGAACTGAGGAGTGGGGCTTGTAAAGGTTCTCCATCGTAATGCCTAAAGGTAATCCGCCAGGGCTCCAGACCACCAGTTTATCATCGTAGATTCGTATTTGAATATCTGAAGAGAGTGTATAATCTCGATGGCATACTGCGTTGATGACCGCCTCTCTCAAGGCTTCCAATGGGTAGTCCCAGATTTCATCCCTTGCTGGCTTGCCGGTCATAACAAACTTCACACTAATATTCTTGTGGATGAAATCCATTACTTCATCCACCTGTTCAATAACCGCACCATCTATCATTCTGTCATCAATAATAGTTGTTTCTCCCTTGAATCTGCCACAGTGCACCTTTGCTTGAAGCAATGTGGCTTGAGGTCTTTTCCCAAAAAGGAGAATTACCGCCCAAGTCGGTTTTCCCTCTTTAATTAATCCCAGTTTCTCAAGAACCTTTTCGAGGGCTTCAGCTTCTCCGATCTTTCGTCTGCCAGTAATGCTGGCTCTTTTGATATATCTCTTGATCTTTTCAGAATCAATATCATCAAGGAGTGCATCTCTTACTGGTAGGACATCCCAGCTCCCACCTGTAGAATGAAGGTGCATTTGAGCAACTTCCTGCGGCGTCATTATCCGATTGCTATTTCCTACCCTTCTGAAACATCTGCCTTTCACTGATACAGGTTTTATAGGATATTCAGGAATTCGAATTATACCAATGTATTTTTTATCTATCTCTTCATCCCAAATCTCGGAAATGATACTGGGTTCAGTGCTTTGAGAAATCTGATTTGCCCAGCCTTTTAGGGTATCTTTTCCAATTTGAATGTCTTTGATTTTACCCTTATCAGAAATACCAATCAGAATTACACCACCCTTTGTGTTCGCAAAGGCACCTACTGTCTCTATTATTTCCTTATCAAAGCTCTCTTTAAATTCTATCTTTTCAGACTCACCACTCTTGATCATCTGCTGAATATCATTCATGCGGCAAATAGCCTCCTTTTGGCCACGTTAATGGCTAATAAGAACAGCGCCCGTTTTATCCTCAATTCAATCTGCGGCATCATTTGCTCATTTGTCAAGATCAAAGATTTGACCCCCTACCCCTCTACCCCTCTTTTTGCTATCAAAAAGGTTGATTTAAGACCCAAAATGCACCATTTTTAAGACATTATTTAAATTATATCAAGAGGTTAGCTTGGTCCGACCCCGGATAATCCAAATTGCTAATCGAGCCAAAAAACGAGCCATTTGGGGAACTTTCGAGTCAAAAGCTATTTAGGACATTATTTCGGACATTTTTGAGCTTTTTCGGACATTGCAGAATTACGGACATTTTCTCGGTCAATTTGACTGTATTTCGGACATCGCATTATTTTGCTTTGAAATACGCTTTTTTGGTAGTCCCTACTTTTTTCACTAAATCCTTTTCTATTAACTTTTTTAGATCTCGCCTTGCTGTTTTCTCATTCATTTCAAAGAGTTTACAATACTCAACAATTATAAATTTTTTGCCTTCGTTTACCATCAATCTCAATGCTTCTACCTGTCTATCATTTAATCCTAATTTCTTTAAGTCAACCTGTCGCTCCTCTGGAATATTTGGCACTAAATCAAGAATCTTATCTCCCGGACCATAAAAAGTAATTCTGAAAAAATTGCCTGGCTGAGTTATTATAGGTGGCTTTAATCCGTGTTCCTTCATCCAATTCTTCATCTTAGTAATGCCGGTTCCGTATTTCTCCATGTCTTTCGTCTCATGAAAGATTTTGCAGATTTCCTTATTCCTTGTCTCATGGACACCTTCTAAATGTTTTATATCAAGTCCTGGCAAAAGTCCTCCTGGACTGGTTATTTCTATTCTGTCATCAAAAATATCTATCTGAATATTAGAACCGCTACGAAAATAATCTCTGTGTGCCATGGCATTAACTGTTCCTTCCCGAATCGCCTCAAATGGATACTCAGGAATGTCAACACGCTTAAACTCTACAATTTTGCTTGCTAACCGTGTATTCCTTCTAAAGAAGTTCTCTACATTATCCAGAATTTTATAGAAAGGACCGGTTAATTCTTGCGAATCAATGAACTCAATTCGAGTAGTCCCTTTGAATCGGGCAATTTTGACTGTGCCCTGGGGAATAAAATCTTGTGGATTATCGCAGAAAGATAATACCGCCGCATTTGTAGGCTTTAAGCTACCATCTTCAACTTTTACAACTTTAATGGTTTTAATAAGGAAGTCTCTGATAGAGATTTTTGGAACATCTACCTTGCGTTTTATTGCTCTATTTTCCAGAAAATCTTTTACCAGTTTTTCATTAATGTCTTTGTAGGTTGCGTCTCGACAAATCATGGAATCAAAAAGGGGCTTTCTAATTGCGCCCCTTTCTTCTAAAAATATAACCAAACTATTAAAGATATGCTCCTTGAGTTCAGGTATGGATTTAAATGGTTTATATACATATCCACTATCCGGTTTTTTAATTTCATTTATTAAGTTTCTTAACTTCGTATCGCGCGTAGGATCATCTTCACCTTTTAAGAAAACCAATATCTCCTTATCTCTTTCAACTGCCATACGGAACTCACTTTCAATGGGTGAAAGCCCATCAGCACCTTCTCGCCCATATTCCAGTCCGAATATTCCGAGATAAATATCGCTATCATCTACCTCTTTGAGATAGGTTTCACTTGCTGTCCTACTTTTTGCTGGTAGGTCCTCGAAAAGGAAGACATTAAAATATTTTTTCAACAAGCTATTTTTAAGAATAAGTTCCTTTACTGCCAGACGCTCTTGCTTTAGCTCCTTTTGAACCCCACTAACAAATATCCTATAAATTTTCATGCCGCGAAGAGCCTCCTCTTGGTCTCGAGAAATTCTGAGGACACCATATTTATTTCTTGGGTTAATAGTTATCGTTAGTTCTAAAACAACTTAGGAGAAAAATGACTTTGCCCCCTTTTTCGTTCGAGCTTTTATAAAAAATATCAAATATAAATTACCTTTATTTACAGTTAGTTAGAAATATTAAATCAGGAAATTCAATGGCAATTTCGAAAAACCACTTGACAAAAATAAATTTGTAACTATGATAGGAATTGCGACCGAGAGCACGTTATGTGCGTTGAAGAAGGGCAACTTCTTCACTCGGCGCTTTTTTTATGGCCAAAATTTCAGGCCGTCTTTTAATCCCTTTTTTTTATACCGACCGATGAATTTATGCTTTATAACATTAAAATAATCGGAATCTTTCTTAGTAACGTACCTATAGATAGCACCCACACAGAAATCTGCGAATTCAATGCCCACACTAAAATGAGACGGGGTTAGAAAAATGCCCTCAATTATATTGGGAAGTTTTGTCCAATGGGTTCCCCTTTTTAAGAGCCTATCATAAAAAGATCTTAACTCAGAATCCTGTTGAAAATCTCTGGAGTCCTGCACCAACATTCCTGTAGCCCTCTTGGCGTTTAAAAAATAATGGAATCTTTCAATAGTTGGAGTTATGGTGCACTGGTAGATACTTTCGCTCGGATCCTGGGATTGTTTAATATAATTCTTTTTATAAGCTTTTGCCTTACTGGTAACTGTAACCACTAATCGTGCGTCTTTATTTTCTCGAATAATAAATAATAGATCCATAGCATATTGCTTTCTTTTCTCTCTACTTAAACGTCTCAGCGGGTTTTTAGAGCTGGGTTTAGGATCGTGAACATGTCGCCATTTTACTTCTGTATTGGGATTGATTCTATTCGCTTTCTTTAAACCCGATAATTTTTCGGCGAAATAACGCCATGTCTTTGAAGGAATAATTACGCCTCCTATAATAAGAAAATTAGTGGAGCTTTCTTTCCCAGGATCTCCAGTATCTCCAGATTCATCAATAAACAACAGGTAAGTTTCCATCGTTTTTTCTCCTTAATTGAAAATTTTTTGGATGATAGGAACAGCGCCTATTTTTTGCTTTTTTAACTATTTTACCACACTCCTTATTCCCTAATCCCCCTCCTGTGGGTTGGGTTAATCAATGCGGTGTCAGTGTCGGTTGACGGTGACAAATATAAGAAATTGTAGATTTTAGATTGCAGATTATAGATCCTACTTCGCCAAGGCTATGTAGGACAGATCCCCCTCACCCTTGCCTACTTCGCCGTAGTCCCGATGGACATCGGGACGAAGGCTGAAAATCAAGCCCCTACCCCATAAAGACAGGAGGATGGGTCTCAATCTCCCTTTTTACTAGCTCATATCTTTCCCTGGTGCCCAGATCTGCCCAGTATCCTTCCATCAGGTATCCGTAAACCCTTTCATTCTTCCGGATCAACTCAATATAGGTATCATTAATGGAGCAGAAGGTATTGGCGGAAATATATTGAAATACCTTGGGCTCGAAGAGGTGAATCCCGGTAAAAATAAGCCTTTTCAGATCCAACCCGGATCCATCAGGAATCTTGTCCAGGAATTGCCGAACCTTACTCTCCCGGTCGATCCCGATAGCTCCATAATAGCCCTCCTTTTCCTCCTTACGCAGGATCATCGTAGCTAATGCCTTCTTTTTCTGATGAAAATCCATCACCCGGCTTAGGTCGAAATCGACCAGGATATCGCAGTTAATAACCAAAAAGGTCTCATTGGCGAGAAAACTTTCCGCCTTTTTAATTCCGCCTCCGGTGCCTAAAATCTCTGGTTCATAGGAGTAGCTTATCCGCAGCCCAAATCTGGAGCCATCTCCCAGTTCTTTTTTGATGGACTGGGGATGATGATGGAGATTGATGATAATCTCCTTAACCCCCCATTTCTTCAGGAAAGCGAGGGTGTAGCTGATCAGGGACTGGCCGCAAACGGGAAGGAGAGCTTTGGGAATCTTTTCAGTTAGCGGAAGCAGGCGAGTGCCGTAACCAGCAGCCAGGATCATCGCCTTCATACTTTTTACTCCATTTGCTAATTATTTAGATAAAGTGTCTTAAATGTCTGCGGATAATATTTCCTACATATCCTGATAAAATTCTAAATCCCAAATCCTAAAACCTAAACAAATTCTAAATCTGAATATCAAATGTTCAAAACAATCCCTTCGACGAGCTCAGGATAAGGTTTTGAGTTTTGGGTTCAGCCTTCGTAGCCAACCACCTTCGCTGGGCCAACCCCGCTGTAGTAACAGTGAAGGCCGGAAGCTAAAGCATCGGTTGAACTACGGCGAAGTAGGCCTTTGATCATTTGAAATTGTTTAGTATTTAGGATTTAGTGCTTAGGATTTACCTTATTAGTGCTTAGAATTTGTTCATTTGTCTGGATTTGCAATACTACCCTATGCCCCCATTATTTTTGTTGTTTTACCTAAGTTCCTCCAAATACTTCGACAGGAGCTGTTTAAGCTCTTTTAAATAATCATACTTTTCTAAGTTTTTCTTAACGTAGCCTAAGGTGGGAGGGATGTACTTAAGGTAATGGTCATTGTTTTTAACCAGGTTGATATAAGCGAACCTTCCTGCTGCCTTCAGATTTCGCTGAATACTGGTTAGATCAAAGAGCTCTCGAAACTCTCCCCGATCGATCCGGATACCCTCCAGATCCTCCTTTTTTTTTAGATAATACTGGATCATTTCTTCGATAAGACTCTCCTCCAGAGTTAGGTAGGAATCCCTGAGCAGAGAGGCAAGATCATACTGACATGGTCCTAAAAGGGCATCCTGAAAATCGAGGATCTTGATCTGCTCATCCTGAACAATAAGGTTACGACTGTGGTAATCCCGGTGGGTGAAGTAACGAGGTTGGCTCGCCAGCCTCTCGGAGATTTGCTTAAAATTCTTCCGGATTATTTTGCCATCCCTTTTCGCAATCTTCATTGCCCGGGATTTCTCAATGCCATATTCAAGGAAATGCTCAAACTCCCACATTAACAGCCTGGTACTGAAAACCTGCTGGAAGGCAAAGCAGCGGGTGCTCCTTCTTCTGGTTCCCCGGAGCTGAAGCTTGAGCAGCTCGTCAATGGCCTTTCGATAATATTTCCTCTGGATTTCCCTCTCCCTTCCCTTGACCTTTTCCTCCAGGAGGGTCTCGCCCAGGTCCTCCAGGAGCAGGAACCCCCTATTTTCATCATAATGATAAAGCCGGGGGACATTAAGCTCACAGCGACGGAGATGATTTAAGATATTGATGAAGGGAAGTTCGTCAAAGGTGCGGGATATGGTCGATATTTCCTCGGAGACGATTTGGGGATCGGGTTGATTGAGTTTCATCAGGATTATCGAGCTTAAGCCCTCGCAGTCCGCCCCTGCTCGCTTAAGCCTTACCCGATAGTAGCTCCGATTAGAGGCATCCCCGGCCAGCCTTTCCAGAGTTATATCCTTTACCGAAGGAGCTAAGGTCTCCCGGATTGATTGGATCACCGCTCGTTTCATCTGATCAAAAGCCTGAAGATTCGATATCCAATCAATCTTACTATCCAATCCAGCCTCTGTCAAACGACTTTTTCTCTTGACAAATCACTCATAATTTTATATAAAGGTAAGGTTTTACTATATATTTTCATTCAATAACTTGTCCTGAGCCTGTCGAAGGATTTATTTTCCCAACTGTTCGGATAAGGGATTGTTAAATATATGTCTAAAAAGGATATTGTCTTAGGGTCTGAGAATCTAAAGTATCGGCCCAAGATTAATCAATCTCTGGATCTCCACAAGCTTCGTATTGATGCTAAAGAAGGTTTTCTTCTTTCAAGGGTGGATGGTAAGACCAGTGTGGAGCAACTACTAATGGTGAGCGGAATGAGCCGACAGGAGACAATGTACTCCCTCTCTAAGCTACTCGAGCAGGAGATAATTTTCTTTGAAGGAGAACCAAAGGTACGGGCTAAGATTGCCCCGGATGTCCCAATAAAGGACGAGGAAATTCAGGAGGAAGAGGGGGCAGCAGATGAAGAGGTGGAGATTGCCGAGGAAGATAAAAAGAAGATTCTTTCCACCTATAGAAGCCTGGGTGATCTTAATTATTATAAGATCCTGGGAATTGAGAAGGATTCCAATCGCCGGGAGATCAAGAGGGCCTATTTTGCCCTCTCCCGGGAGTTTCATCCGGATCGTTATTTCCGCAAGTCCATTGGTACCTTTAAACCCATGCTGGAGGCAATCTTCAAGAAGGTCTCCGAGGCCTATGAGATTGTGTATGATCCTGAGTCCCAAAAGGAGTATAATAAGTCCATCCTGGCCGAAGAGAAGATAGCCGAGGCCCGGAAGGAATCGGAGAAGCAGGCCCAGGCCGGCCGTCCTATAGATAAGTCGCTAAGACCGATAACGGAGAGATTGGCTAAGGCCAAAGACTTTTTTAAGGCAGGAAAGAAGGATTTTCTCGATAAGAACTACAAGTCTGCCAGTGTGCACTTTAAGCTGGCCATCGCTTACGACCCTTATAATGAACAGTATAAGGAAAGCTTTGCCGAGGCTCAGAAGATTGTTAGGCAGGGAGAGTTGGAAAGACTGATGAGGAGGGCCTCCTTTGAGGAAGAGGTTGGCAGGTTTGACGATGCCCTGAAGCTAATGGAGCAGGCAATTCAAATTACCTCTGATAATCCCGAGCCCTATCACAAGCTGGCCCGATTACTTCTGAATCATGACCGGGATCTTCGTCAGGCGAAGAATTATTGCCTTCGGGCAATAGATATAAACTCACAGAGTCCCGAGTATTATCTGACCCTGGGATCGATTTATAAGGCTGCCGGCCTTCTCCGCAATGCTGCCCGGGAGTTCGAAAAGGTCTTACGCTTAGATAAAGGGAATTCTGAGGCCCAGGAGCACTTAAAAGAGCTGAGAAGGCTCCACTGAGGTTAACTCCGGTCTAAAAGGGGGGAACTAAGCCATGGGAAAGGTTATTGGTATTGACTTGGGCACTACTAACTCCTGTGTAGCGGTGATGGAAGATCATCGCCCGGTTGTTATCCCCAGCAAAGGGGGATATAGAACCACTCCTTCGGTGTTTGCGGTAACCGAAAAGGATAAGAAGCTGGTCGGTCATCTTGCCAAGCGTCAGGCCATTACTAACCCCAAAGATACCATCTATTCGACAAAAAGACTCATTGGCCGCCGCTATGACTCGCCCGAGATAAAGAAAGCAATCAGAACCTATTCCTACCAGATGACAAAGGGGCCCCACGATGATGTGCGCGTTATCTGTAGAGGTAAGGAGTATAGCCTCCCCGAGGTCTCGGCAATGATTATTTTAGAGATGAAGAGGATCGCGGAAGAGTATCTGGGAGGAAAGGTTACTGAGGCGGTAATTACCGTTCCTGCCTATTTTAATGACAATCAACGTCAGGCCACTAAGGACGCTGGGATTGTGGCCGGGCTGGAGGTTCTGCGCATCATCAATGAACCAACTGCCGCCGCCCTGGCTTACGGAATAATTAAAAAGAAGAGGGAGGAAAAGATAGCCGTTTATGATCTGGGCGGAGGTACCTTTGACATCTCTATTCTGGAGCTGGGAGCCGGTGTCTTCGAGGTGATCTCCACTGCCGGTGACACCTATCTCGGAGGAGAGGATTTTGATGCAAGGATAATTGACTGCTTGATCGATGAATTTGTCGAAACTACTGGAGTCGACCTGAGAAAGGATAGAATGGCCCTTCAGCGATTGGCAGATGCCGCCGAGAAGGCCAAATGTGAACTCTCCTCGGTTAAGGAAACGCAAATTTCACTCCCCTTTATTGCCTCGGATACCCAAGGCCCCAAGCATCTTGACCTGAGGTTAACCAGAGAGAAGCTTGAGGAATTGACCAGGGATATAGGAGAGAGGACGATTGAGATCTGTGAGCAAACCCTGCAACAGGCGAAGCTAAAAAAAGAAGATATTGATGAGGTAATATTGGTAGGGGGACAGACCCGCAGCCCTTTAGTCCAGGAGATAGTAAGGAACTTCTTCGGTAAGCAGCCGCACAAAGGAGTCCATCCCGATGAGGTAGTGGCTATCGGGGCAGCAGTGCAGGCCTCAGCGCTTACCGAGGAAAAGACCGAGCTTCTGCTTTTAGATGTCACCCCTCTGTCTCTGGGGATCGCCACCCATGGCGGATATTTCGCCACGCTGATTGAGCGAAATACCACCATTCCTGTACGTAAGGGTCACATATTTACCACTGCCAAGGATAATCAAACCAAGGTTAAGATCCGGGTACTTCAAGGGGAGAGTGAAAAGGCGGATGATAATGAGCTTCTGGGGGAGTTCATGCTGAGCGGTGTCCGCCGGGCCAAAAAGGGAGAGCCGGAGATTGATGTCAGCTTCGACATCAATGCTGATGGGATAGTAAATGTTTCGGCGAAGGACCTGGAGACAAATAAAGAGCAATCCATCACGGTTATTGCCTCGAGCGGCCTGACCGAGGAGGAGGTTCGGCAGATGGCTGAGGAGGCTCAGATGTTTGAGCTGGAGTTAAAGGAGTAGAGGCTAAGTATGCAGAGGGACTCTGCGATAGATAAATATTTGGAAGAAGGACTTAACTTTTATGGGCTGGGAAAGTTCAAGGAGGCAATTGAGTGCTGGAAGAAGGTTCTGGGGCTCGATCCCGATAATTCCTTGGCTAAAGATTACATTGAGTCTGCCGGGGGAGAGGTAAGTGAGGCGGAAAAGA
>JAUWWP010000334.1 GCA_030616835.1 Deltaproteobacteria bacterium
GAGCGATACCGACCCGCCTCAACTTATATTCTCTCTACCCTTTGATGGCCAGGACGGTGTCCCACGAAAATTATATGACTTTGCCGAGAATGCGATAATGCTGGCCTTTGATGAAGTCCTGGATCCCTTTGCGGTTACCCAGATTAATCCGGTGGGGATTTTCTCTGACGATTTTGAGAGTGGAAATCTTATTGCCGGAGGGTGGTCATTTACTACCGGGGCCTCGGTGGATAATACGCCAGTTTTTGCCAACAATCTTGATCCTAAGAGCACCTGGTGGGGCTATTTTGATACCGGGGGTAAGATCTGGAAGGTTGTTGATACCGGGAATTATGTAGATATTCGGCTGAGCTATCAGTTGAGCATGTTTGGTTTGGAGGTAGGTGAGTATTTCACCGTGGAGTATTCCACTGATGGAGGGAGCAGTTGGAACATAATTGAGGAGATTGAGGGGGATGGAGGCAACTGGCTTTCCTGGCAGGGGAGGTCTTTTGATCTATCTGCTCTTGACCCGGCAGTGGAGAATAATTCGCAGTTTGCTCTTCGGTTTGGTCAGAATGCTAATGGGCCAGCAGATATTTCCACATTGGATAATATGACCCTGACCGGTAAGTTGGATACGATTACCCTAACTGATTCAAGCGGCCCGGTTCCCTTTGACCTAAATTGGAGTGTAGGAGATGGGCCAAGCCCCTTTACTATTATGCTCATTCCGGACCTCCCCCTCAACCCATTAGAGACATATACTATTGGAATCTCCGGTGGCATAGAGGATAGCGCCGGGAATAACTTCATCCCCCAGAGTATCTCTTTCACCACCGCAGATGAGCCCGATGATACCACCCCGCCCCAGGTAGAGGCTACCTTGCCCGGGGATGGATGGATTGATCTGGATTGGGGGGGGATAGATGGGAGCATTGGCTTTAATGAGCCCATTGATTACTCCACAGTGGACATCTCCGCCTTTACCCTGAACGAGACCAATACCGGAATACCCCTTAAGGGATTTAGATTTGGGGAGCCATATAATGAGGGGATCACCATCTGGGATTTAAGATTCTGGTCCACCAGGGCCTTTCCCGGGATGAAGCCCGCTACCCAGTATACCTTAACCATAAGTTCCGGCAGTATTTCGGACATAAGCGGGAATTCCCTGGCGGATTATTCATGGGTATTTACCACAGTCCCTGATGGCCCCGGCACCGGGATACAGCCAGATAATCGAATACCCAGGATATGGGATATATGGCCGGATGTAAATGCCATGTCGTTTGAGAATGGAAATGTAACTATTGAGCTTGAAATAGAGGCCTGGGACTACGAGGATTCACTTACCGTATGGGTTGAGGATGACTATGCGAACAACTGGACTTTGACCGAGGACTTCCCTAACTCTGATCGGTATACATATCAAACCCCTACATCAGGTGATTTTAACTCAGGTAATGAACCTTTGATTACCTATGACGGATGGCAGACATTTACATATTATGTAGATGATGGTTATGGGCACATCATCTCGGTATCCAACCAGGTATATATCTGGCCCACTGCCGACCTGCCCAATCAGGTATCTCCTCTTAACGGTGAGGTAATAACCTCGGGAGGCCCGACCACACTTGTCTGGCAGAATGTGGATACCGCAAACGCAGTGTTCCTTGTAGGACGATATGTTAATATGATGACAAATGAGGAGGGTATGTGCTTTACCTTCCCGGCATTTACCCAGACCGCATTACCCGGGCTGCCCCCCGGAATCTATACGTGGATGATGATGCAAATGGCAGAGGTTCATGGCGAAATTTTTAGCTCAGGGGGTACGGGGGTTGGATACCAGGGGATGGGCGTAAGCAACTTTAATGTAGTGGATCCAAGCCTGGGCAGTATATCCGGGGCTATTACCTATTCGGGGGCATCGGAAGGAACTGTTCTGCTAGCCGGCTTCACTAATCCAACATTCTCCGGCGACCCAGTGGGGGGTGCAGTCATCCCGGCCCCAGGGGATTATACTATTTATAATCTTCCTGATGATACATATTATCTGTTTTCATTTATGGATGTGAATGGGAATATGCAGCCAGACGCAGAGGAGCCAACTGGACAGTATGGTCCGGGGCCAGACCCGGTCACTATTTCGGGGGGCACGAACAGGCAAGGGATTAATATAAACCTTGTCGATCCCGGCTAACCCTTGACTGAATTAGGATTTGAACCACGAATTTCACGAATTACATTATGTAACCACGAATTTCACGAATTTCACGAACAGAATGAATGTAGGGGCTGACCTCTGTGTCGGCCCTTCCTATAACCACGAATTTCATGAATTACATTATGTAACCACGAATTTCACGAATTTCACGAAAAATTCGTTTAATTTGTTTTTGATTTCGTGCAATTCGTGTAATTAGTGGTTTATATAAAAGGGTCAGATGAAACCTCCCATAAAGGCATAGAGGGTTTCCTCCACCCCCTCAGCACCCTCTGCTTCCATGCAATTAACCGCTTCCTGCACCCGGCGATGAAGCTCTTCATTGTCGAGATCATTTAGTCTCCGGTAGAGACCTGCCCGCCTTCCTACCTGGAAGTTAAGCTTTTCCTCCCGGGGCAGGCTTAGATATCCATCAATTACCTCGAGCATCTTCTGCTTATCGGCGGGAAACTTTCCTTCAACCTCCTCCAGCAGGTTCAATATATGATCGCTCTTAAAATAGCTGCTGATCCCCTCTAATTTCTCGATGAGCAGCCTTTCTTCGACCACGATATTCTCATCAGTTGCCCTGACAAACTCACCCCGCTCTAATTTCTCCCGGAGTGAAGTACCTGGAGGAACAAACAGGGTGCGGACCCGGATAAAATCAGGATCGATCTGACTGAGAACCCCGGCAGTCTCCCGGGCATGCTCCTTCCACATCTTCACTCCCCCCAGACCCAGAATAACGTACTCCGACAGTGATATTCCGGCCTCCTTCACCCTCCTTCCGGCCTCGATATGTTCGGCCGCGGTAACCCCTTTCTTTATATATTCCAGCAGGGGATCATATCCGGTTTCCATCCCGGTATGGATCCGGGATAGACCGGCCTGGCGAAGCTCCTTAAGCTCTTCTAAGGTTTTCTTTGCTAAGGTCTTGGCCCGGGCGTAGCTGGTTATTCGCTTCAGTCGGGGGAATTTTTCCTTGAGAAATCTTATTACCTCCACCAGATCCGGGGTTTTCATAATAAGGCTGTTGGCATCCTGAAGGAAGACGGTCTCCCCTCCGTAATAAAGCCAGGCCGCTACACTGCGCACCCTCTCCGGATAGCGCTGAGGATTACTGTAGATCAGCTTGATGATCTCACCATCAACCCTCCCGGCACAGCCATGGCTCCAGGAGAGGGCAATTACTTCATCACTGATCTCCTTTACCGATTGGATATCGGCCTTAATATCCTCAACCTTCCGCAGCTCAAATTTTTTGCCCTTATAGGTGTGACAGAACTCACACTTATTCCAGGGGCAGTTCCTGGTGGTCCGAATAAGCAGACTACCGGCCTCGCTGGGTGGCCGGATCGGCCCCTGCTCAAAGGTGTAATCCAATTTTTTCCTCTAATTTAATCCAGAAGATAGATTGGAAAGTTCAAAGTGCAGAGTTCAAAGTGCAGAGTGTAAATTGATCTGTTTTTCTCTCCTTTGCCCCTCAATTTCCATTTTGC
>JAUWWP010000205.1 GCA_030616835.1 Deltaproteobacteria bacterium
ACGGAGGAACTTACATAGGTAGGCCTAAGGTTCATATCAAGAGTTAATATGACATCCGTAATGTTTTCGGCAAGTAGGCGGTATTGACTTTCGCTCTCCCGCAGCACCTCTTCTGCCTGCTTGAGCTCGGTGATATCCCTAATCACTGTCAGAAAGACATCCTTATCACCCAAGTTGAACGGGGTCACATTTATGCTGGCATAGAAGAACCTGCTATCTTTTCGCTTCAGTTTACACTCAAAATCGCGAACAAAACCGTTAGCTTGCAACTTTTCCAAGTGTTGAGAACAATCTTCGGAATTCTGATAAGTGTCTTTCACATTGACTTGCAGGATCTCCGCTTTCGAGTAGCCCATCATCTTAAGCATGGCATCATTTGCATCCAAAATTTTACCGTCTGGGTCGGATAGGCCAACGCCAATGGGTATGTTCTCAAAAAGGGCGCGAAAGTAAACTTCAGATTCTTGTAATGTCCTCTCTACTCGCTTGAGCTCGGTGATGTCGCGGAGCGTGCCGATTATGCCGATTGGGTTACCTGCCTCATCCCGAAGGAGCGAATTTTGCATTAGACCGGGAAAACCTGTGCCATCTCGTCGGACATGCCAGATCTCACCGCTGAACTCGCCCGTCTCTTTAATCTGCTGGAGAGATACCTCCACGGATGGCATCTGTTCAGGCGTATGAAAGATGGAGAGATGCTTTCCAATCAGTTCCTCCGGGGTGTAACCGTGCATGACTGCGAAGGCATTGTTCACAAATAGCAGATTACCTTCCAGGTCAGACACGGCTACGCCTTCGCTGCACTGCTTTACCACGGATGAGAGAAGCCTCAGCTGCTCCTCCGCTTTCTTGCGCTCGGTGATGTCGCGGGCAACAACAACGATTCCCTCCGGCACAGCAGAAACACGAATATTTAAATACCCTGGTGTTCCGTCTGGATGTGGGAAAGGTGCTTCTATATCATTGGTTTTACCAGTGTCCATGGTGTCCTTGTAAGCGCGGAAGAAAGGGGTATCCTCAATACCGGGAAACAATTTTGTAATTTTGTTACTGAGAAGTTCACTTCGTGTATATTTCACAAATTGACAGGCAGCATTATTTACAAAGACATATCGCCAGTTGCGATCAATTACAAAGCACCCATCAGCAAGGTTCTCAAGAAACCCTCGATACTTCCTCTCACTCTCGTGCAGCGCTTTCTCCACCTTCTTACGCCCGGTGATGTCGCGGAACGTGCCGATTATATCGATCGGTTTGCCCGCCTCATCTGTAACTATGTTCATCGATAGATGGACATCAAAAGTTGAGCCATCTTTCCTCTTGGCGGCCAGTTCACCTATCCAATTATCTCTTTCCCGCAAAGCTCCTAATATCTTCAAAACTTGCTCTTTCACCTGCCAGAATTCTACGAGACGCCTTCCCAAAACCTCCTTATCATCATCAAATCCCCACATTTTGAGAAAAGAGTTGTTTACATAGGTTAGATTTCCATTAACGTCAGAGATGACGATGGCATTAGTAGATGACTCTATGGCACTACTTATGATCCTTTGCCACTTGGCTGTCATCGGCTCTGGAATTTCCGGCTTAATCTTGTTCACTTTACTGTCCTTCTCCATTTTCCCTTAGCTTAAAGGAAAATGGGGTGGTTATAATGTCTGCCCTGCCCTTGGGCCCTGCATTGGGTATTTTCTTGTCCTTTTTAGAATCCTGATGGCTAATTTTTTACCCATCTCTATTTACTACTAATTACTACTAATTTTTATGAATTTCAAGCTTTTTTTCCCATAGACTGCGGAGACTGAGGCACATGGGCAACCCCCCTTTTTTAAAGACATTTTTTGGTTTGGAGTTATCCCAGATTTTGATTTGAAGTAGATAAGCAGACAGATAAAGATAATATGGGAGGGGGATTTGTCATTTGGATTTGATGATTAGTAGCTTGTTTTTGGTGTCTTTCAGTGATATAAAATGATTTAGGACTTTAAAATCACAGAGCAAGATGTGACCCCTTTTTCTTTCCTAAAAGGAGGTGCTCATGGCTCGTGGATTAAAAGAGGAAGTGATATAACAAAATGCGTTTTCTAAATAAAGTAACTGATCGATTTATGAGTTACCTTACGCACAAGATCTTTGAAGCATCCAAGTCCGAGACCGTGGATGTTGTTGTTGAGCATGAGTTGCCGGGTGTTACCCCAGAGATGATCGACTGGTGGTGGGACCATATCGAGAACACGGAGCGCTACAAGTTGTGGCACCCCAAGGCTCACCTTTCGTTTGAATGGGAAGTCCCCCCGAGCAAAAGCGGACATGTCGGTACGATCCAGATCGTTCGGGAGAAGATTGGCGGAATCCCCAGTGCCTTGCGTATCCGCTGGGAAGAGCCAAGTTCGGTGCCCATATCCACAACTTACAGCAATGTCCTGGCAGCCAGCACCTTAGGCCATCATGACGTGCCCATCAGTTGGATCACTCACGAGTACAAGGCGGAATCTTACGGAACCCGAATGCGCTCGACATTTCGACTCCCGGCGAAGACGCCTCGACTGTTCCGTAAGGCTTTGCGCAAGCATAATAAAGAGGAAATGCGGCAATTCTCTGAATTTCTTCCAGAACTTTACACGCGGACCGTTAGTTGAAATTGCAAAGCAAAAGGAGGGCACCAGGGAGTCGGGGTCAGATCTTCACTTAGTCACATAAGAAAAGGATTCAGTATTCAATAGTAAGATGACCCTGATTTTTTATTATGAATATTAGGTCGGCATTATTAGTAGGAGCAAGTGGTCTTACCGGAGGGCATTGTTTGAGATTCCTCCTGGAAAGTGATCTGTATGATAAGGTCACCACTCTCGTAAGGAAACCGCTGCCCCGGGAGCATGAAAAGCTGCAGCAGCACGTGATCGATTTCGATAAATTAGAAAAGTATTCGCATTTAATCACCGCCAACGACACTTTCTGTTGCCTGGGGACCACCATGAGCCAAGCTGGCTCCAAAGACGCATTTTACAAGGTCGATTGCACCTACCCCCATGAAATTGCTAAGCTCGCCGTTAAAAACGGTTCGGAGCGTTTCTTGATCATTACTGCAATCGGGGCAAATTCCAGGTCTCTATTCTTCTACAATCGGGTCAAAGGGGATGTGGAGAACACTGTCAGCAAGCTGCCTTTTAAAGGAATCTACATTTTCCGTCCATCCATACTATTAGGACATCGAGAAAAATTTAGGCGGGGAGAGAAACTCGGGATGAGCCTGGGCAAAAAAGTCTCGCCTTTCCTCGTCGGGCCATTTAAAAAATATCGCGCCATCGAAGCAGAAGTCGTCGCTTTTTCTCTCGTGCATATAGCGCGGGAAGGACCTGACGGCGTCAATATATTGGAATCGGATCATATCCAATCCATCTATGATAAAAATCGTAAGTGAATGATAGTTAGGCCTATACATTTCACAAAATTTTAAACGTTTCCTTTTTCCAACTTGATGGAGGGAGAACGATGAGCATTAAGTGGAAACCGAAAGGAACCTGGCGGGAAAAATTAGAAAAGGATCAAGAGCCCAAAGTAGTTAAAGTCCCACCCAAGATGCAAAAACGATTCGGCACGGGGACAATGCTTATCCCCAAGCCGTTGGATGTGGATGCGTTAATTCGCAAGGTCCGAAAAGGAAAACTGGTTACTCAGGCTCGGATCAGGGAAAAATTGGCCAAAGAATTTAAAGCCGACACCGCCTGTCCGATAACCACCGGAATTTTTGTCCGGATTGCCGCCTAGACTGCCTAAGAAGATCTACGGCTGGGTAAGAAATCTATAACCCCTTACTGGCGGGTTATTAAAAACGACGGTAGTTTAAATGAAAAACTTCCCGGTGGGGTAAAATCCCAGGCTGAGCGTTTGAAGAAAGAAGATTATCGCATTGAGCCAGGGAAGGGAAAGAAGCCGCCCAAAGTGAAAGATTTTGAAAAACATTTGGTAATGCTCTAACTTTATTGAACTAAAGAGGATTGAGCCAATCAATAAAATGAGGAACAATTTAGAAAAATAAAAGGAGGTTAAAAATGAAAAAGCTTCTAATTCTTTGTCTCATCCTCTCCCTTTTCAGCCCGGCAACAGCCGATCAAAAGGAACCATCCACCGACAAAACACTCTCTCCTTACTTTTTCGTAAAAAGCGATGATCCCTCGGTAGACCAACTACCCCTCAAAAGCACCGGCGCCGAGGTGGATATTGCCGGCGTGATAGCCCGGGTGAAAGTAACCCAGGTTTACAAAAACGAAGGACAACGACCCCTGGAAGCGATTTACATATTTCCCGGTTCCACCCGGGCCGCCGTCCACGGGATGAAAATGACTATCGGCGAGAGGACCATTACCGCCAAAATAGAGAAGCGTGCGGAAGCTCGCCAGCAGTACGAGGAGGCAAAGCAGGCTGGCAAAACGGCTTCCCTTCTGGAACAGCAGCGCCCCAACGTTTTCCAGATGAACGTCGCCAATATCCTCCCCGGAGACGAAATCAAGGTGGAATTAGTCTACACCGAGTTACTTGTGCCGGAAAACGGTATCTACGAGTTCGTTTACCCCACGGTAGTGGGTCCTCGCTATAGTGAAACGCCGGCCGCAGGGGCGCCGGACACGGAGAAGTGGGTGCAGAGCCCTTACCTCCGCGAAGGGAAAAAACCGCCCTACACCTTTGACATCAATACGCACATAGCAACCGGCATCGCCCTGAAAGAAATAGCCTCTCCCACTCACGAGGTAAAGATCAATTTCCTGGACAAGGAGGAGGCGGAAATAAAACTGGCCGAAACGGAAAAAAGCGGCGGCAACCGTGATTTCGTCCTCCGCTACCGGCTGGCTGAAGACAAAATCGAAACCGGGCTTCTCCTCTACGAAGGCAAGGAAGAAAACTTCTTCCTGTGCATGATCGAGCCGCCCCGCCGCTTTACCTCTGCTTCCATTCCGCCCCGGGAATATATTTTCATCGTGGATGTCTCCGGATCCATGTACGGCTTTCCACTGGACATTTCTAAAGAAGTGATGAGACACATAATAAACGCCCTGCGTCCCCAGGATTACTTTAATATCCTTTTCTTCGCCGGAGGTTCCTATGTGCTCTCCCCCCAATCGCTGGAAGCGACGCAGGGAAACAAAACCCATGCCCTGCGGGAATTAGAGAAGCAGAGGGGTGGCGGGGGAACCCGGCTGCTCCCCGCTCTGCAGCAGGCCTTCTCTCTCCCCTGGGCCCGCCAGGATATTTCCCGCGTTATCGTCATTGCCACCGACGGCTATGTAAGCGTTGAGCGGGAAACCTTTAAGCTTATCCGGGAAAACCTGAACCAGGCAAATCTGTTCGCCTTTGGCATCGGCAGTTCTGTCAACCGGCACCTCATCGAGGGGATGGCGAGGGTGGGCAAAAGCTCGCCGTTTGTTGTTCTGGACCCGAATGGGGCCCCGAAGATGGCAGAGCGCTTCCGTAAATATGTCG
>JAUWWP010000155.1 GCA_030616835.1 Deltaproteobacteria bacterium
CCAGTTACGGGTGGTGATGTATTACTTAAGTCTGCTGGTCTTTCCCTCGCCATCCCGGCTTAATCTGGACTATGACTTTTCGGTATCTCATTCCTTGTTTAATCCGGCCTCGACCTTATTCTGTTTCCTGGGACTTATCGGATTAGTTGGGTTAGGAGTTTATCTGGCTCGGAGGAGGCCCCTGGCTTCGTTTGGGATTTTTTGGTTTTTGGGGAATCTGGTGGTGGAATCTTCGGTAATTGCGTTGGATATGGTTTTTGAGCATCGATTGTATCTGCCCTTACTGGGATTCCTTTTGTTTTTAGCGGGGATATTTAAAGGAAAAGTGAGGAAGGGATTTATTTATGGAGCATTTCCTGTGATTCTTATTTTTTCCTTTTGGACACTTCAGAGGAATATCGTCTGGAATGATGAATTTACCCTCTGGAGTGATTGCCTTAAAAAATCACCTAACAAAGCAGGGCCTCATAATAATCTCGGAGTCGCTTATGCTAAAAAGGGGATGTATGATGAGGCCATCAAAGAATGTCAGCAAGCGTTAGAGTTAGAGCCTGATTCTGCCGAAGTTCATATGAATCTTGGAATTGATTATGCGATGAAAGGGATGTATGATGAAGCCATCAGGGAGTATCAGCGAGTCCTGCGTATTAATCCTGATTATGCCAAGGCACATAATAATCTCGGAATTGCTTACCTTGATAAAGGGATGTATGATGAAGCCATCAGGGAGTATCAGCGAGTCCTGCGAATTAATCCTGATTATGTCAAGGCATATAATAATCTCGGAATTGCCTATCTTAATAAAGGAATGTATGATGAGGCAATCAGGGAGTATCAAAAGGCCTTGGAGTTAGAGCCTGATTCTGCCGAAGTTCATATGAATCTCGGAATTGCCTACCTTAATAAAGGAATGTATGATGAGGCGATCAGGGAGTATCAGCGAGCCCTCGAGATTAATCCTGATTATACTAAGGCTCATATGAGTCTTGGAATGGCTTATGCCAATAAGGGCATATATGATGAAGCGATCAGGGAGTACCAGCGAGCCTTAGAATTAAAGCCTGATTTTGCCGAAGCCCATTATAGACTTGGAGTTATTTATTATTATAGAAAACAATATAATTTAAGCGGGAGATATATTAAGAACGCAGAAAAACTGGGTTACCCAGTCCCTTTAGCATTTATGGAAATGCTGCAGAAAGCTTCGAAAGGACTTAAGAAATAATCCCCTCTTCTCACTATCTATTACCTTTGCATTTTCACTTTGCTCCGCCTTCAGGCGGATTGTATTTTTCGATCTTCAATTCGCTTAAGGCGGATTTCTAATTGACAAATAACTATTAGCCCCTTTTTATTGCTTGCCCTGAGCCTGTCGAAGGAAATGAAAAGGACATTCTTTCAGATTCAGCCTTCGCAGCCCCGGCTTGCCCCGATTGTCATCGGGGTGAAGACATCGAGGCGAAGTAGGCTATTACCAGCATTATTAATCTTAGTCATTTGCTTCCTCGCTTATTCTAACACTTTTGAAGCTTCCTTTCATTTTGATGATGAGCCGAACATAGTGGAGAATCACTACCTTCACCTGAAGGAGCTATCACTTTCTAAATTGTTGGCTGCTGCTACTAAGAGTCGCAACTCTAACCGACCGATATCCTATCTCAGTTTTGCTCTCAATTATTACTTCGGGGGCCTCAATGTCTTTGGATACCATCTGGTAAACCTGCTCATCCATGCACTGGCAGGGATTATTCTGTATTTCTTGCTGGTTACCACTCTTGATTTAGGACCACTCGAGGGTAAGTATGAGGGGCGGGAATGGCTGGCCCTATTTATTGCCTTGCTCTGGGTGGTGCATCCAGTGCAGACGCAGTCAGTGACCTATATTGTGCAGAGGATGAACAGTATGGCCGGGATGTTCTGTCTGCTCTCGCTTTATCTTTATGTCCGGGGAAGGTTGGGAGGAATGAGGAGTGTCAAAGGCTGGTGTTATTCCGGCTGTGTGGCCGCGGGGGTATTGGCCCTGGGGAGCAAGGAGAATGCAGGGGTATTGCCATTGATGCTGGTGCTTTATGAGTTTTATTTTTTCCAGCGTCTTGACTTCCGGGTAATAAGGAGGAGGTGGCCTTGGGTTATCAGTGTCCTGGTCATATTTTTAATTATTGCTCTGGTTTATCTGGGACCTCATTTCATCAGGGGAGTATTAGCCGGATACCAGATTCGGGATTTTACCTTAGGAGAAAGGTTGTTGACCCAGTTACGGGTGGTAATGTATTACTTAAGTTTGCTGGCCTTTCCTTTACCATCTCGGCTTAACTTGGACTATGACTTCTCGGTATCTCATTCCTTGTTTAATCCGACCTCGACCTTATTCTGCTTACTGGGGCTTATCGGGTTAGTTGGGTTGGGAGTTTATCTGTCTCGGAGAAAGCCCTTGGCCTCGTTTGGGATTTTTTGGTTTTTGGGGAATCTGGTGGTGGAGTCTTCGGTAATTGGATTGGAGATGGTCTTTGAACATCGGCTATATCTGCCCTTGCTGGGATTTCTTTTGTTTTTTGTGGGGATAGTCGGGAGGGAAGGGAGAGGGAGGGGATTTATTTATGGAGCATTTACCGTAATTCTTATTTTTTCCATTTGGACATTTCAGAGGAATATCGTATGGAATGATGACTTTACTCTCTGGAGTGATTGCGTTAAGAAATCACCTAATAAAGCAAGGCCTCGTAATAATCTTGGAATTGCTTACCGTGGCAAAGGGATGTATGATGAGGCTATCAGGGAGTATCAGCAAGCCTTAAAGTTAGAGCCCGATAATGCCGAATCATTTTATAATCTCGGGAATGCCTATAGTAATAAAGGGATGTATGATGAGGCCATCAGAGAGTATCAGCAAGCCTTAAGGTTAAAGCCTGATTTTGCCGAAGCCCATGTGAATCTTGGGATTGCTTATGCTAAAAAGGGGATGTACGATGGAGCGATCAGAGAGTATCAGCAGGCCCTGGAAATAAAGCCTGATTTTGCCGAAGCCTATATGGATCTTGGAATTGCTTATGATAATAGAGGGATGTACGATGAAGCGATCAGGGAGCACCAGAAGGCCCTGGAAATAAAGCCTGATTTTGCCGAAGCCCATTTGAATCTTGGAGCAGCCTATGCAAAAAAAGGGATGTATGATGAAGCAATCAGAGAGTACCAGCAAGCCTTAGAAATAAGGCCTGATTTTGCCGAAGCCCATTATAAACTTGGAGTCCTTTATTATCATAGAAAGCAATATAATTTGAGCGGGAGATATATTAAGAACGCAGAAAAACTGGGTTACCCAGTCCCTTTAGCATTTAGGGAAATGCTGCAGAAAGCTTCGAAAGGACTTAACAAATAATCGATCTTTTCACTATCTATTACCTTTGCAATTTACAATTTACAATTTACATTTTGCAATCTGAAAGAATGAAGGTAGCCTGGTTGCAAAATACCTGGACGGAGAATTTAGGCTCAGCGTGGCTCTCCGCGGTATTAAAAAGTAAAGGACATTCGAGTGAGTTCTTTATCGAGCAGAGAGGGTGGCTGAAGGCTCTGAAGAAGTATGGTCCGGAGCTAATCGCTTTTTCCTGCACTACCGGGATCCACTGCTGGGCACTGGAGACGGCTAAGCGACTAAAAAAGGAAGGGCTGGAGAGGGTTCCCGTCCTGATGGGGGGCCCTCATCCCACCTTCTATCCTGAGATTATTTACGAAGAAGGGATTGACCTTATCTGCCGGGGGGAAGGGGAGCAGGCGGTAGTGGAGCTGGTGGAGGCACTGGCTACTAAAAGTGATACTGCGAAGATTGAGAACATCTGGGTAAAAAGGGATGGCAGGGTTCTTCAAAACGATCTTCGTCCGCTGATTGCCGACCTGGACTGCCTCCCTCATCCGGATCGAAGCTACTGCGATAAATATTCGGCGCTTAAGCAATACCCTTATAAAAGCGTTCTTACTGGCCGGGGATGCCCATATGGGTGCAGCTTCTGCTTTAATGCGGAGCTCCGCAGCCACTATCAGGGGAAAGGGAAGTATCTGCGCCGCCGGTCAGTAGAGAAGGTTGTTGAGGAGATTGCGGATCTGAAGGGAAAATATGGTCTGGGAAGCGTGAGATTTGTGGATGATATCTTTACCCTGAATAAGGATTGGCTCCGGGAATTTGCTTCCATATACCGCCGGGAGATCGGGCTTCCGTTCACCTGCAATGTAAAGCCCGAGCTGATGGACGGGGAGGTGGCCGGGCTGCTGAAGGAGTCAGGATGCCGATTGGCACTATTCGGAATTGAATCAGGAAGCGAGAGGATCCGGAGCGTGATCCTGGATAAGAAGCTCAGTGATCAGGAGATTATAAGCTGTGCCTCCTGGCTAAGAGATAACGGGATAGGGTTTGCCACCTTCAATATTATCGGCTCTCCGGGCGAGAAGCTAAGGGATGCCCTGGCGACAGTGGAGATCAATCAACGGATCAGGACAAGGTATCCCTGGTGTTCGCTGATGCAGTTTTACCCGGGGACAAAGATCTACCGGATTGCCCGGGCTCAGGGGGCCTTGGAGGACGGGGGCGAGGGGGGCAAAGGACCTAAGGTATCGGGGATGACTTATTTTCGGGACACTCAGCTCCTTCAGGACAATAAAGCAGAGCTCATCAATCTCCACCGCTTTTTCGTGATCCTGGTTAAATTTCCCTTTCTTACTCCCCTGATCCTGCCACTGATAAAGCTACGGCCCAATTTTCTGTTTGATTTAGTATTTCTTTTTTCTTATGCCTATATTACCCTGCGTCGGAGTGAGATGGGTATTAGAAAGCTGATATGGTTAGGTTTCAGATCCTTGCCGCTGTTTTTAAAGTAATATAAATAAATCCTAAGCACTAAATCCTAAATTCTAAACAATCTCAAATGATCAAAATTTAAATTACAAAACATTACGATCTTGTAGAGACAAAATAGTTATGAATTTGGCTAATTTGAATTTTGAATTTGTTTAGGAATTAGTTATTAGGATTTAGAATTTTATTAGCATAATGGTGGATGAAATATTATCCGCAGATTTAAGATGTTTTATATAAAAGTCTAGTAAAAGGCATATCTGAATTGAAGGTACTGCTCGTCAATCCTCCCCGGGAGAATCTTATTGAATCCATCCTCCCCGCGGTGATCGAGGAGTCCCGGGGACTGAGCCCACCCTTAGGGCTACTCTATGTGGCTGCCCATGCCCGGAAATATACCCGCCACCAGATCGAGATCCTGGACAGCGAGGCCGAAGGATTAACCTATCCGGAGTTAAAAGAAAGGATAAAGGGAATCGATCCAGAGGTCGTCGGAATTACGGCGATGACCTTCACCCTGATCGATGCCCTGAAGGTTGCCCGGCTGGTCAAAGAGATTAAGCAGGGGGTCAAGGTAGCTCTGGGGGGTCCTCATCCCCATATCTATCCGGAGGAGACCGTTAGCTTTCCGGAGGTGGATTTCGTTATTCAGGGGGAAGGAGAAAGGGCCTTTACCGATCTGCTTGGTGCTCTGGAGGATGGGAGAAGGCTCCGGCAGATCAAGGGAGTTGTCTGGAAGGATAACGGGAAGGTAGTAAGGGGCGGAGCTGCGGAGCCGGTTGCCGATCTGGATGGCCTCCCATTCCCTGCCCGGGATCTGACCGATATTCATCGCTACTGCTCGGTGCTGGCCCGGGTCTCTCACTGCACCACGATGATCACCAGCCGGGGTTGCCCTTTCCGCTGCCGCTTCTGTGCCCGGCCTCATCTGGGCAAGGGCTTCCGGTGTCGCTCAGCCGGCAATGTGGTGGAGGAGTTTGAGGAGTGCCTAACAATGGGGATCAGGGAGTTTTTGATCTACGATGACACCTTTACCGGTGATAGAGAGCGGGTTATTGATATCTGCGAACAGATCTTAGGGAAGGGACTTAAGCTCCGCTGGGATATCCGGGCCCATGTCAATACCGTGGACGAGGAGTTGCTGGGGAGGTTGAAGCAAGCTGGATGTGAGCGGATTCACTACGGAGTGGAATCAGGCAACCCCGATATCCTGCTAAACTTGAGGAAAGGAACTACCATTGAGAGGGTTAAGCAGGCCTTCAGGTTGACCCGGGAGGCCGGGATTGAAACCTTAGCTTACTTTATGATCGGCTCTCCCGGAGAGGACCTTGCTACCGCGGGGCAGTCTATTGCCCTGGCCCGTGAGCTTAAGCCTGATTATGTCCACTTCTCGATCCTGATGCCATTTCCTGCTACTGAACTCTACCGGGATGGTGTGGAAATCGGGCTCATCCGGCAGGACTGCTGGCAGGATTTTGCCCGCAGTCCTCGAAAAGATTTTCTGCCTCCGGTCTGGGAGGAGAACTTAAACCGGCAGGAGCTTACCCGGCTTCTGAAGAAGGCTTATCGGGATTTTTATCGCTCTCCTGCCTATATTCTCCGCAGACTCACCCGGGTTAGAAGTCTGGGTGAGCTCTGGCGCCAGTTCCGGGCCGGGCTGAGGATTCAGAGACTGGAATGACGC
>JAUWWP010000184.1 GCA_030616835.1 Deltaproteobacteria bacterium
GATGTGTCCTCCTCTGTGGTTTAATCAGCATATTCACCTCCAGGACAACCTTTGTTATTATCTCCTGAAGGCAGTATACAATATTTAACATTATTTGTCAAAAATTATGTGGTTCTATATAGCTGCATAACCACAACCATTTGACCCAACCGATCCTTCGACAAGCCCTTCGACTGGCTCAGGACAGGTATCTAGGGTTTTACCAACCACTAAAGGGTCACCACCAACCTTACTTCAAACTGTTTAAGAACTTGAGTATCTGTTTGTCAATATCCTTTATGAGATTATCTGTTCGCGAGGAAAGATAAAAGTAAAACAAAATCCCGGGGATCCCAATTATCAGCCCGCATTGAGTGGTAATAAGGGCTTCGGATATACCGCCGGCCAGGGCCTCCGGGTCCCCGGTACCGTAAAGGTTTATAGCTCTGAAGGTTGTAACCATCCCGCCGACCGTTCCCAGAAGCCCCAGAAGGGGAGCAATCGTGGCAAGGATTCCGATGACCGAGAGGTTTTTCACCAATCCTGGTGTCTCAGAAAGGGAGGCCTCCCTGATTATCCTTTCCACAGATCCCCTCCCCTTTTCAATTACCCTGAGTCCTGACCCGATTATGCGTGATAGTGGCCCCTGAGTAAGATCACATAGTTTATGGGCCTGCTCCGGTTTATCTCGCTCAAGAAATATAAGAAGACGGGACATAAATGTTTCCATATCCGTCTTTTCACTACGCAGGTAGGTAAACCTTTCGATTATCAGATACCAGATAATGAGAGAGGTAATTATAAGGGGAATCATTACCGGCCCGCCCTCAATCATGGCCTTAAGCGGCAATTCTATCATGAGCTTTCCTCAGTTCGCTATCAGGGGAACACTAGGTTAATAAATTTAGCGCAGCCTTCTTCCATCTTAGAAATTATTTCTTCTACTCGGTTTGACAGATGATTGTGAAGCAGGAGGACAGGGATAGCGATGGCCAGTCCCACTTCGGTAGTGATCAGTGCCTCGGAGATTCCTCCGGAAAGAAGCTTCGGATCCCCGGAACCGAAGCGGGTGATCACATTGAATGTGGAGATCATGCCGCTAACCGTTCCCAGAAGCCCCAGAAGAGGTGATATTGATCCTATTATACCAATTGCGGAGAGAAACCTCTTAAGTGGAGGAAGCTCGCTCAGGGTAGCTTCCTCGATCGCCTCCTGCACGGTCTCCCTTTCCCGGTCTATCCGGGAGAGGCCATGCTTCAGGACCCTTGCCAAAGGCCCGGGGTTTTCTTCCAACAGTCTTTTTGCTTCGGGGTATCTTTTCTCTTTAAGAAGCCCACTGAGCCTGTCCATCAGGCCACTGGCCTCTATATGATTTTTGCGGAGGAAAAATATCCTCTCCACTATCATTATCAGGGCAGCCAGGCCCACCAGAATAAGGGGGATCATTATCGGCCCACCCTTCATAAGATAGGAGGTAGCCCCATAGGTGGACTCGACCTCAGCAACCCTGCGTCTTCCCAGGGTAACATCCAGAGGGATTCCCAGAAGCCCGGGATTTCCCGCAAGCACACTCTCAAATACCCCTCCTATCTTTCTTTTGGTTGATTCATCAAGCCCCTCCTCCCATTGATAGATTCCATCTCTTTTTAGCAGGATCCCAACCTTGTTGTCCTTGGGGGAAAGATAAAGGGATGAAACCCGGCCTATCCTGAGGATCTGGGCCTTGCTTCTATTACCCTCTTCAATCTCTACTTCTTCGGGATAGAGCTCCAGCGTTCCCCCGGAACTTATCTCATCTCGAATAAACTCAAAAAGCTCGCTGAGTCCATCTATAGTATTCGACTCACTCAGTCCATATTTCTCAGAAAGCTCATTAAGCCTTGCCATCTTTTCTTTGCCTCGGGAGGGAAATAGTAAGGGCCCCCTTGCCTTTAGTCGATCAAACTTTCCGACAATAAACTTTCTGACCTCATTTATCTTTCCTTCAAGGCCTTCAGTCTCACGGGTAATCTCTTCCTTTTTCGAATCCAGCTCCAGAACCTCATTCTCCAATCTCAGACCAATGATTCTTAGATCCTCGACCCCCCGCTCCCGGGAGCGTATTTGGGCCTCCAGGTCTTTCCGCCGATTGTATGAATCGATCTTGTCATTTATTCGCCCCGCCTTCTCTGCCCGAAGTTCTTTCTTTAGCTTGATGAGGGTTTGGCTGGCTTGATAAAGTTCATCCTCTTCGGCCCGGATTAGATCAGCCAAGGAGAGAGATGCCGCTATTGAGAGGATAAGCACTAATGATATCTTTAAACCCCTTACTGATTTTAAGTTTGTGTCTTTCATTTTTAGATCTGCTTAGATTTAATCTCCGGTAGATAAGCCTTCGGAGATTTCGAGAAGATTAAGGTCAATGGGAAAACCTACCAGCCGGAAGGGGCTTCTGCCTTCAAGGACCTTCTGGGCCTCCTTGATGGAGCCCTTCAGGGCCTTATTGAGATCTTTTACCCATACATAATCCCCATCTCTTTTACACAGCAGACCTACCTCCTTACCGTCTTCCGATATATAGGTGAGGGAAACCATTCCTAGCCGCAGGTACTTTGCTCCTCTCACCCCGACGCCTTCCTGAGGAAGATCTCCCGGGTAGATCTCGCTTTCACTCCCCAGGGAGATCTCGTGTTCAATTAGATCCCAGAATCGGTTTAATCCTTCCAGGCCCTCCACCCTCTCCCCCTCCAGATCCTTCTCCAGGATCAGGAAGTCAGCACTCCTGATCTCTTTATTATACGGGAACCCTTTTTCTATCCGGCTCCTGAAACTTCGGGTAGCGTCGATCAACGCTTTCGTTAAGCTGAGAAGTTCGTGATCAAGCGAGTTCTTCCTGCTACCCAGCACCTCACAGTCCCGTGATAGCTGGCCGATCTTCTTCTCGAGATCACTTTTATATTGTTTGAGTTCGTTCAGCCGTCCTTTCAGCTCCTTTATTTCCTCGCCCAGTCTGTCTTTAATTAAAGACGCCTCCTCCTTTTCTCTTTTGCGATCCGCCCGCTCTGCTTCCAAGAGCCTTCTGGTCGATTCGATATCTTCCAGAATAGCTGCCAGCTCTTCCTTATTATCTTTTGGTCCTGCAGCAGTAGAGAAAGAAGTGGTGAAGAATATCAATATTAGTAATAAATACAATCCTGTTTTTTTCATCTTCTCGAATTTTATGGAGCGTGTGGGCCTGTCCTCCATGTATCGCCCGTGGATGTTACATTTAATGAATTTTAATAGGCTCATCACTAATTGTCCCGCATGCACGCGGGATTAAATCCAAATATCAATAGATAGGAATCATCCTACTTCGTAGTAGGACTACTTCGTAGGACAAGAGGGTTCAAGTCCCTGCTATTCCCTTCCGCCGTCGTCCCGATGTCCATCGGGACTATGGCGGACAGGGCTCTTCCCTGCTATTCCTTGCTATTCCCTGCTACTCCCTGCTATTCCTTGAAGTAAGAGCCTTTATAATATCATATTCAGCAAAATCCCCAAGGCTAAGGCGGTCATGATCATAAGGAGAGCGCTTTTAAGCATATCCTTCACGCCCAGCTCCCGGATCAGGACGGCGAAAGTAGCAATACAGGGGAAATAGACCGCCAACACAGTGCACGAGATCACTAACTGTTTGGTGGTCAATCCTAAAGGCTCAAGCATTCCTACCGCTACATCCTTACGCAGAAACCCGATGAGCAGGGCGGAGATGACCCGGTCCGGTACCCCCCAGAGAGTGGTTAGGAAAGGCCCGGCCACCCGGGCCAGAAAGTCAATAATCTTCAAGGTATAGAGAATATTTACCAGCAGAACTCCGATAAGCACCAGAGGAATAGCCTCTCGGAGAAAAGCCGAGAGCCTCATCCAGAGCTTTTTGAGCAGGGCCGACCAGAGGGGCAAGTGGTACGGCGGTATCTCCACCAATAATTCCGGACTGATTCCCTTAATAAACCGGTTAAGAATTAATCCCAGAACTGCCCAGAGCAGCAGAAGGCTCAGGAAGACCTGGGCCACGTAGATGCCTCCTTGCTGACCTACCACTCCGATAATCATGGCAGTCTGGGCCATACAGGGCACGGCAATGGACATCAGGGTAGCAGCAATGAACCGCTCCCGCCGGCTCTCCAGCACCCGGGTGGCCATTGCTCCTGGTACATTACATCCCAGCCCCAGGATCATCGGGAGGATCGCATAGCCATGGAGTCCGAGTCGGTGCATAATGGTATCTACCAGCACTGCCAGCCGGGGCAGGTAACCCCAGTCTTCCAGGAAGCCCAGAACCAGATAAAATGAAAGGATATAAGGGAGGACCATCCCCAGAGGGACGAAAAGCCCGGTGGAAAGAAGCCCGAAGGACTGGACGAAGTCAATCTCTCCGCCAATAAGTTTCCCGATCAGGATGTCATGAAGGAATCCACTACTTCCCAGGAGGCCGCTCAATTTTATCAGGAGGGGCGAGTAGATATTTTCAAACAGGGGTTCGAAGAGGTATCCGATCAGGCCCTCGCTGATAAACCTGATAAGCTCGAAGCTCAGGAAGATTATTACGGCGGCGAATAGGAGTCCGCTCCGGGGCTTTACACTCCATTCCTCGAGCCGATCTCTAATAGTATGGTGGCGGTGGGTGATATTCTGGACATCTACGGTAATTTTCCCGATATCCGCCCACTTCTGGTCATGGTTCCTCTCCGGCAAGGTGGGAGAAGCTGCCTCCGGGAGCCTGTTTACCAGCTCCTTAATTCCCTGACCAGTCAATGCTACGGTGGGGATGACCGGGACTCCCAGGAACTTCTCCAATCCATCTACATCGATCTCGATCCCCCGGTGTTTGGTCTCATCCCACATATTGAGGGCAACAATAACTGGTAGCTTCCTCTCCAGGAGATCCAGGGTGAGATGGAGGTTGCGTTCCAGATTGGTGGCATCAACCACATTAATAATTAGGTCACCGGCCTCTGAAGGATCATTCTTGTCCGGAGGTTCTACTTCTCTGAGCATCTCCAGGGCCACTTCTTCGGCCTGGGAGGTAGGCTCCAGCGAGTAAGTACCCGGCACATCAATGACCTCGCCGATCTCATCACCGACCTTCAGGAATCCTTTAGTGTATTCAACCGTAGTGCCGGAATAATTTGAGGCGATCACGTTCACCCCGGTGAGGCGGGAGAAGACCACACTTTTACCCACATTGGGATTACCCATCAAAAGGATTCGGCGCTTACGTTTACCTGGTTGCTCTTCACCTAACTCCCGGGTGTCTTTCGTTTCCGTTTCCACCCATTTAAGATGTTCGCAATTGTCCGTTTTGCACTGTTCGCACGTCTTCACTCGCTTACCTCTACTATTATCTTCTGAGCCATGCCGAAGCCGAGCGCTATCTCGGTGTTTCCAACCCTCACAACAACCGGCCCGGCCATCAGCATGGAGCTGACTTTGGTTACCTCATGACCTACCCGCATTCCCATGGCCTCCAGCCGTGAGTTGAGCCCACGCCCTCCCGCCACTTGAACAATTACACCCTTCTGCCCTGTCTTCATCTGGCTCAAGGGCAGGCTCATTTTTTTACCCACAGCTTAGCCTCTCCATTATCAACTGCTTGCTCCGGAAAATAATCTAATGGGGTATTCTTCTAACGGGGCTTGCACCCTTTACAATATCCTCTGATTCCTAAGCGATGCTCTATCGGTTTAAAACTATATTTCTGACAAACCGATTCCTGCAATTCCTCTATCTTTTCGTCTTTAAATTCAGTAACCCTACCACATTTTAAACAGAGCAGGTGATCATGATGGTCATGGCCAAAGATATGTTCGTAACTAACTGTCTCCTGAGAGCGGAAGGCTTCCTTAATCAAGTTACTTTCAAACAGCAGGGGAAGGGTTCGATAAATAGTCGCTCGGGAAATACGCTTGCCCTTCTTACGCAGACTTTCAAAAAGTCCTTCTATGTCAAAGTGCTGGTGACTGGCAAAGACTTCCTCCAGGATGGCCTTTCTTTGTGGGGTTAACTTAAGTCCCCTGGATTTCAGGTGACCTTCAAATATCGATTCTTTAGTAACCATAATTTTAACTGCGACTCATTCTCAATTAGAATATAAGCACAATAAATATCCTTGTCAAGCCCTTTTTTTGGAGTATCTTCAAAAATCCTTCAAGTAGGGGCAATTCATGAATTGC
>JAUWWP010000575.1 GCA_030616835.1 Deltaproteobacteria bacterium
CCCGACTCCGTAAGTGTCTTTATTGACACAGTTCCTCCCTCCATAGAGATAACATCCCCTGTTTCCGGGGAAGTCTTTAATACTTCTACCATTGTGGTAATTGGCACCATAACTGATCCATTCCCTGGCTCCGGTATTGCTAAAGTCCTGGTGAATGGCACAGAGGCTGAAATAATTAATGGGAGCTTCACTAAGGCACTGTTTGATGCAGATGATGGTCTCTTTGTTATCGAAGCAATTGCTGAAGATGCTGCGGGTAACATCAATAGTGATCTGGTTCAGATTCTTATTGCTATCATAATGAACATTACCATTACCTCTCCCCCTGACGGCTGCACTCCCGGTAGCCCCGGCTGCCCCTATGTCACCTGTAATGTAACGGGCACATCGGAGGTGTATCTGGGAGGAGTTGCCTTTTCGGGTACCGGAGGTGACACTGAAGATGACGGTGACGGAGATGGCTTTACGAATATCTTCACTGACAACACTGCTACATTTCTTACCGATGGAATCGGTCGAAAAGACAGATTGACGGTTGATCTTAATAATTATATTGTCCTTGGAGCTATTGATGAAAATAATTTACAGATATTTACTGATAACCTTCCAGATACTTTGGGTCCTGTTACCTGGGAGATCGCTCGTCCCTATGTCCTCTCTACCATCCCTCTTGAGGCCACCCTCCTCACCAACGGTTTGACTGCCGATCCTGCAACAATCTCAGTTACGGTGATCGGGCCTACCCCTGTGGGTTCGATAGTTCAGGGTACCGATCAGTTTGCCGTAACCTTCTATGGGATAACCATTTCTTCCGGTACTACCGGAGGGACCATTGATGACGGTGATACCGATGGTGTTACTAATATTTTCACTGACTCAAATGCTACATTTGTAACTGATAGCGTTAAGCAAGGGGATCTCTTATCAATAGACCTGCCTGTCGGGGGTTGGACACAATTTATAGTATTCGGGGTTATTGATGAGAATAATCTATTTATAAAAACTGATACTATATCTGATAATTTAGTAAATGTTGCTTGGTTTATTCAGGAAAAGACTACTACCAATGCGGCCACCGGTAGGATAGCCGGTTATTTGGAAATTCCGGTACCGGTCTATCGTGGCTCGGATGGGCTTGCTCAGAATATGGTGGTTTCTGTAAGCCTGGATGATACCGAGCCAGCAACTCCTCCTGCAACCCATACCTCAACCGTCAACATTCAGCTCGCCCATATTGGAGTTGAGCAGGAGACAGTTGCTACTGTGCTTTCGCCTACGGTAGGAGTAAAAGTGTGTGCTTTTGTTGACCCGATTTGCCAGGTACCACCATTTCCTGGGCCGAGTGGGGCCACCAATGGACTTTTAGCCTACGAATTTATGTTCAGTTATGATGAAGCAATGATCTTTTTTAATATATCATATGATC